>JAGHDS010000476.1 GCA_021159845.1 Anaerolineae bacterium | reverse complement strand
CCCCAGCCCCGTACCGATGACCACCCCCGTGGTAAACCCATCGTCCGGCAACTCGTCCAGGCCAGCGTCAGCCAGCGCCTCACGAGCAGCCACCACGCTGAACTGGGAACATCGAGCCATGCGCCGGGCCTCTGCACGCGGGATATAGCGTGTAGGATCGAACCCCTTCACCTCAGCGCCGAAGTGCGTCGGGTACAAGGTAGCATCGAACTGAGTAACTGGCCCCACGCCGGATTGCCCGGCGACAAACGCTTCCCAGCTCTCCGGAGCAGTCAGCCCCACAGGCGTGATCGCTCCCATGCCGGTGACCACCACGCGCGGCCGCCGCGGGTGCTCAAACTCCGCCAGCTCGGCCAGCGCCTCCCGGACCGCGACCTCATCGACACCCACATCCGCCTGAGCGCCATCAATCGCTCGAAGCTCTCGTAGAAGGAGCGCCCGCGCCGTAGGTGAAAGGCGCTGCAAGCGCTCCCGTAGTTCCTCTGTTGACTGCATTGTCAACTCTTCCCCTCCATCCTCACAGATCGCGCCTGAGCGACGCGTTGGATCTCCTCCTGAATCGTCGGCACTAACCGCTGCTCCACAGCAATCTTCGCCTGATAGATCATCCGCTGAACTGCATAGGCATCGGACCGACCGTGCCCGATGATGACAACACCGTCCACTCCCAGGAGAGGCGCGCCGCCGATCTCCCGCCAGTCCCACTGCCTGTAAGTCTGTCGCAACGTGGGCACCATCAACAATAGCCCAGGCAACGCGAGCAATAAGCCAGGCGTCATGACGAGCAATCCCAACCGATCACGCCACGAACCTACGGCCTGTCGCACAAGCATGTGAGCCAGGAACTTCACCAACCCCTCCGTGAGCTTGAGGATGACGTTGCCCGTAAAACCATCGGTGACGATCACGTCGGCCTTATGCTGATGGATGTCATTCCCCTCGATGTTGCCCACGAAGTTCAGTCCGCTGGCAGCCAATAGTTCATGAGCCTCCCGCACCAGGGTAGACCCCTTCTCGGGCTCCGCGCCATTGGAGACAAGCCCCACGCGGGGCCGGGCGATTCCTCTCACCTTCTCCGCGTAAGCCGCCCCCATCACAGCGAACTGGAGCAAGTACTCCGGCTTGCAATCCGCATTCACCCCAATATCGAGGAGGATGCAATAATGGGGTGGAACGGGATAGATGGTAACAAGAGTGGGCCGCAGAACGCCAGGGATGCGTCCCAACGTAAAGAGCGCAGCCGCCATCACCGCGCCGGAGTTGCCGGCGGATGCGACCGCGTCGACCTCTCCTTCACGCAGGAGCCGCATGGCTACCACCATCGAGGCGTCGCGCTTTTGCTTCACAGCGATGGTATGCTCCTCCATCCCAACGACCTGGGAGGCATGTACGATCGGCAGTCGCAATCCGTCAACCTTGTGTTTGCCCAGCTCGCGTCGCAGGAGCGCCTCATCGCCCACCAGGACGATCTCAAGATCATAAACCCGGGCGGCTCGCACAGCACCCGCAACCGTAACTTCAGGCGCTTTATCCCCGCCCATCGCATCTAACGCAATCCGCATATGCCCCTCGGAAACAGCGACCACATAGAAGAGACCACCTTATGACGAAATGATAGCCCGCTATGTATCATAAGGGGAAACAGACTGATTTATGATGAAGCCTACACCAGATACACTAAAGGACATTCTACGACATGCCAGCGCGATTGACAAGTGACTAGATCGTGGTTATAATTTGCCCCGGTGGGAGCCCCCGTGGTGGAATTGGCATACACGGCAGGTTGAGGGCCTGTGCCCGATAAGGGCGTGCCCGTTCGAGTCGGGCCGGGGGCACCTTCTACGGCCTCTGAAGAGCTCTCCGATGCCCTTTGCACGAGAGGCGGACAGTGGCCAAGTCGAAAGCGGAAGGGGCGATCAGGCGGTTCCCTCCTTCCGCTTTTTGTTTGGGCTTCACCACGGGCACAAGCACAATGGAGCCTACCTGAAGGAAGGAAGTGCCTTGAGTAACGCCGAGACATCCCCACAACCCAAGTGGTATGCTCTATACACAAAACCACAAAAGGAACAACAAGTAGCGGAACAACTCGCTCTGAAAGATGTGCCGGTTTTCCTGCCCATGATCCCGGTGCGCCGCCACCGGAGGAACACGGTGGATCGTCCGCTCTTCCCGCGTTACCTCTTCGCCCAGCTCGTCCTGGACGACCCACGCACAGCGGCGATTCGGTGGACACCAGGATTAGTACGCTTCGTTGCCTTCGGCGAACGGCCGGTCGCCATTCCGGACGAAGTTATCGCCAAGCTACGGGAACGCGTCGCCGAGTTCCGAGCAGCAGGTGGGCTTCCCACACACAATTTCCACCCGGGCGACCGCGTCCTGATTACCAACGGTCCACTCAAAGGGCTGGAAGCCGTCTTCCAGGGTCCCATGCGGCCCAGCGACCGCGTCAAAGTCCTGGTGGAATTCCTTGGCCAATTGGCGGAGGCGGACGTTGCCGTGGAGGATTTGCGACGTGTCCCCCGGCATAATTACCACAAGAAGAAACGTCCTCGGCGCACTCGTGGCCGGGGGCGACGTATCCGACGGCGAGGGGAGACGACGCCGCCCGCGGAGACATCCCAATAGCTGCCAGGTTTGAGAGAGGAGGCACTGTGCATTACCTGATCACCGGCGGGGCAGGGTTCATCGGCTCGCACCTCGCAGAGGCATTACTGGCTCAGGGACACCAGGTCACGATCATCGACGATCTCTCGACCGGTCGGTTCGAGAACATCGCTCATCTGCGAGGCCGGCCGGGGTTTCACTTCGCCATTGACACGATTACCAACGAGATCGTGCTGGACCGCCTGGCCAGCGAGTGCAACGCCATCTATCACCTGGCGGCCGCCGTCGGCGTCAACATGGTCGTACAACGCCCCGTACACACCATCCAGACGAACATCATGGGAACGGAGGCCATCCTGCGCGTGGCCGCTCGATATCGAGTCCCTGTGTTGATCGCCTCCACCTCAGAGGTATACGGCAAAGGCGTGCGGATCCCGTTTCACGAGGACGATGACGTAGTGCTGGGCCCTAGCATACGGAGTCGATGGTCTTATGCCGTGTCCAAGCTGGTAGATGAGTTTCTAGCCCTCGCCTACCAGCGTGAGGTGGGACTGCCCGTGATTATCGCCCGGCTCTTCAATACCGTGGGGCCGCGACAAACGGGGAACTACGGGATGGTCATTCCCCGATTCGTAGAACAAGCCCTGCAAAACCAGCCCATCACGGTATATGGTGATGGGCGGCAAACCCGCTGCTTCTGCGATGTGGCCGATGTCGTTCGTGCGATTACCGGACTCATGGGACACCCCCAAGCGCGCGGGCGGGTGTTCAACATCGGAAGCACCGAGGAGATCTCCATCGAGGAGCTGGCTCATCGGGTGAAAGCGGTAACCCATAGCAATTCCCCCATCACCCACATCCCCTACGACGAGGCCTATGCCCCCGGCTTCGAGGACATGCGCCGCCGAGTACCGGACATCAGCCGGATCCACGACCTATTGGGTTGGCAACCGCAAATCACGCTGGACGAGACGCTCATCCGAGTGAGGGAGTGGCTACGCCATGAACACGCAAAGCACGCAACCACCACATCTTAGCGAGACGGCCCAATCGCTCCGGGCGCGCATCGCAAAGCGCCAGGCAGCGGTGGCCGTGCTCGGGCTGGGATACGTCGGGCTACCACTGGCGGTCGCCCTGGCGGAAGCGGGTTTCCCCGTCGTTGGCATCGAAATAGATGAACGCAAGGTGGATGCAGTCAACCGGGGAGAGTCGTACGTCAAGGATGTGGCATCGGAACAGCTCGCGGCATTGGTACGCCCGGCCCAGGGCAAGTCGGCAGCCGCCAGCCATTCATCGCTCAGCGCCGGTCACCTCCTAGCCACCGCCGACTACGCCGCGCTGCAGGGCGCCGACGTCGCGATCATCTGCGTCCCTACCCCTCTGAACAAAACGCGCGATCCGGACATCCGCTACGTGCTGGCGGCAGCGGAAGGCGTCGCCCAACACATCCACCCCGGTATGTTGATCGTGCTGGAATCGACGACGTACCCGGGGACGACGGAGGAGCTTCTGCGCCCCATGTTCGAACGGAACGGCCTACGCGTGGGGCATGACATCTTCCTGGCCTTCTCACCAGAACGGATCGACCCGGGCCGCTCCGACTACACCATCCACAACACCCCCAAGATCGTCGGTGGGGTCACACCCGCTTGCCTCCATCTGACGACTACACTGTATGAAAGCATCATCGAAGAAGTGATCCCTGTCTCGTCCCCGGCGACTGCCGAGATGACCAAGCTGCTGGAGAATACCTTTCGCGCGATCAACATCGCCCTGGTCAACGAGATCGCCCTCATGTGCGATAAGCTGGGATTGGATGTGTGGGAGGTGATCGACGCGGCAGCGACCAAACCCTATGGGTTCATGAAGTTCACCCCCGGGCCGGGGATCGGCGGACATTGCATCCCGTTGGATCCCCATTACCTGGCCTGGAAGCTGAGAACGCTGAATTACAACGCTCGATTCATCCAACTCGCGGACGAGATCAACAGCGAGATGCCACGCTACTGGGTAGCGAAGGTTCAAGACGCGCTGAACGACATCAGCAAACCCGTGAAGGGCAGCCGGATACTCGTCCTGGGCGTGGCTTATAAGAAAGACATCGACGACGTCCGAGAGTCACCAGCTTTAGACATCATCGAATTGCTACGCAACAAGAGGGCGGATATACGCTATCACGATCCATACGTCCCCACGATCTCGCACAACGCCTTTCGCATGAGCTCTGAGCCCGATTTAGAGAAGGCAGTGGAGGAAGCGGACTGCGTGGTGATCGTGACGGACCACAGTTGCTACGACTGGGATGACATCGCCCGACGAGCGTCTTTGATCATCGATACCCGAAACGCGATCCAACGGCACCGAAGAGCCCATTCCCCCTGAAACATGATCAGCAAGAAAGCGGAGTTGAAGACGACATGGCAATTTTTAACCGATTTCGCAGAAAGCAGAAAGATCGCAAGGTCTTCATCATCGGCCTGGACTGCGCAGCGCCGGAGTTAGCCTTTGACTGGTGGAAGGACGACCTGCCTAACTTGAGCTATCTCGCCCAGAACGGCTTATGGGGCGATCTCGAGTCAAGCATCCCGGCGATCACCGTGCCGGCATGGGCGTCCATGCTGTCCGGGAAGGATCCAGGCGAGCTGGGGATCTACGGGTTCCGCAATCGGGCGGACCATAGCTACGACAAGATGTTCATCGCCACAGGGAACTATGTGCGTGAGAAACGGGTATGGGATTACCTCTCCGAGGCGGGAAAACGATCCGTCGTCATCGGCGTGCCCCAGACATATCCGGTGAAACCGCTCAACGGATACCTGATCGCCGGGTTCCTGACGCCAAGCATCCAGAGTGAATTCACCTACCCGGCCGAGCTCAAACAGGAAGTGCTGTCCATCGCCCCTGACTACGATGTGGATGTGCCCCAGTTCCGCACCGATGACAAGGATCGCCTGTTGCGACAGATATGGGAGATGACCGAGAAGCGGTTTCGCGTCACGGACCATCTACTGACAACCAAGCCCTGGGATTTCTTCATGGTGATGGAGATCGGCGTCGACCGGATCCACCACGGCTTTTGGAGTTATCACGATCCAAAGCACCGACGCTATCAGCCGGGGAATCCCTACGAGAACGCCATTCACGACTACTACGTCTATATTGACCGGAAGATCGGCGAGTGGCTGGATAAGCTGGACGACGATACGGTCGTTATCGTCGTGTCCGATCATGGTGCCAAGCGCATGGATGGAGGCATCTGCATTAACGAGTGGCTCTGGCGTGAAGGATATCTGGCCTTCAAAGAGGAACCTAAGCCGGGAGAGATCGTCTCTCTGGAGAAGCTGGAGATCGACTGGTCCCGGACGAAGGCATGGGGCAGCGGCGGGTACTATGGGCGAGTCTTCCTGAACGTGCAAGGGCGTGAGCCACAGGGAACGATCCCTGCCGCAGAGTACGAATCGTTCCGCGATGAGCTTGCCGCGAAGCTGCGGGCGATCCCCGGTCCCAATGGGGAAGACATCGGCACGCGGGTCTTCAAACCCCAAGAGATTTACAGAGCGGTGAGAGGCGTCCCCCCCGATCTGATGGTGTATTTCGGCGACCTCTACTGGCGCTCTGTCGGATCATTGGGACACGGCGGTATCTACACGTTCGAGAATGACATCGGCCCCGATGACTGCAATCACGCCCAAAACGGGATGTTCATCCTATATGATCCACGTGCCCCGCGAAGGGGCAAGCGGATGGAGGGTGCCCAGCTTATGGACGTCGCCCCAACGGTATTGAAACTGATGGGGGTACCTGTGCCCGACGGGTGTGGTGGTCGGCCCTGGGTATGACGAGGCTGCTCATCAGACGCGGTCCAGTATGAGACGAGGCGACCAGCACCTGCTGGTCGCCTCGCTGCTTCTCCACTGGTCACTAGAGCGGGGCTATTCATCTCTCTCCCGCCGGGATCGCCGAGACACGCGGGTAGGAGCCATCGCCGCCAAGTCCGGCGCCATCTCCGCGTTGTAATACAACGGGACAGGGTGAATATCCACTGGTTGGCGCCGTTTCCCCCGCCCAAGCGGCGGACACTTCCACGCGTCGTCCGGAACCTGCCGGCGCAGCTCGCGGAACTGCGTGAGGATGCCACAAGAATAGCAGTGATACCGACAATCCTCGATCACAGCGCCCTGGAAGGCGTGCTCGTATTCCTCAATCAGAAAGGACTTCTTCACCCCCGTGCTGATGTGATCCCACGGCAGCACTTCGTCGACCGAGCGCTCGCGGCGGGCATACCAGTCTGGGTCAAGGCCGGCCTCAGCGAAGGCTTGCATCCAGGCTCGATCCCGGAAGTGATCCTGCCAGGCATCGAATTTGGCACCCAGCCTCCAGGCGCGCTCGATCACGTCGGCCAGGCGGCGATCTCCCCGACTGAGAAACGCCTCCATCAAAGTCTCTCGCGGGTCGTTCCAATTGAAATGAAAACCGCGCCCCCTGAGACGCCGTTGCAGATAAGTGATCTGGTTACGGATCGTCTCCTCGTCCTCCATAGGGACCCACTGAAACGGCGTATGCGCCTTGGGCACCAGCGTCGAGACGCTCACGCGCACTTTGGCCCGGCGGCCGATGGCCTTGCGACCGATCTTCATGACTTCCCATGCCAGATCAGCGATGGCTTCCACGTCTCTCATCGTCTGCGTCGGGAGGCCGATCATGAAATACAGCTTGATCGTAGTCCAGCCACGCGTGTACACCTCTTCGGCCACCTGCAGCAACGCTTCGGTGGCGATGGGCTTGTTGATGACGTCTCGCAGCCGATCGGTAGCAGCCTCCGGCGCGAAGGTGAACCCGGACCGCCGGCGTCCCCGCTCCAGCATCTCCATCAATTCCACGCTGAACGACTCGATGCGCAGGCTAGGCAACCCGATGGACAGATTCTCGCCCTCGTGGACTTCCAGGAAACGTCGAACCAGCTCGCTGATATGGGAGTAGTCGCTTGTCGAGAGGGAGAGCAATGAGATCTCGTCATAGCCGGAATCGCGCGCGATCCCATCCACGGCCGCCAGGACCTCGTCCACTGGCCGCTCTCGCACCGGCCTGTAGATGATGCCCGCCTGGCAGAAACGGCATCCGTGGGTGCATCCGCGCTGGATCTCCACCGCGCCGCGGTTGTGCACAACGTCGATATGGGGGATGACGAACCGCGTCACAGGCGCGGGAAGCATTGGCACGATACGCTTGACGACAGGAAACTGCGCTTCCGGCCGGGTCGGGGCCACCCGGGCGATGGTGCCATCGGAGTTGTAATCCACCTTGTAAAAGGCGGGCACGTAAACCCCCGGGACGCGAGCGAGGTGGCGAAGCAACGCTTCGCGTGCCTGGAGGTCATCTCGTACCTCGGAGGTTCCCCCGCCAAGGCCAGCACGCCACTCGCCATAGGCCCGGACCACGTCCAGAATGGCCTCTTCTCCCTCGCCGATGACGAAGGCGTCGATGAAGGCATACATAGGCTCGGGATTATAGGTCGCGCTGCCGCCAGCGATGACGAGTGGATCTCGCGACGTACGATCGGCAGATCGGAGGGGAATACCGGCCAGGTCCAGCATGTTGAGCACGTTGGTGTAAAGCTGCTCATAGGGCAGGCTGAAGCCGATGATGTCGAACTCGTTTAGTGGGTGGCGGGTCTCCAACGAGTAGAGCGGGATGCCCTCCTGTCGCATGACCGCTTCCATGTCCTCCCACGGCGCGTAAGCCCGCTCGGCCAGCATGTCCGGCTGCTGGTTAATGACGTCATACAGGATCGCCAGCCCCAGGTTAGACATTCCCAGGTCATAAATATCGGGGAAGGCCAGGGCGATTTTGTATGGGATATGCTCCCAATTTTTTGTAATGCTATTCCATTCGCCACCGATATAGCGCGCGGGCTTTTGCACTCGATGGAGGACACGATCCAGCGCCCTGGAGATCATCTCAGGCGTCCACTGCACAGTCATGGGGAAGCTCCTATCTACACTCGGCTTCTCGGCCGGGGGAACACCGAGGCGGGGTTAGAACCCGCTGGCAGTGGGCGCATTATAAAGGTGCCGGAATGATTTGACAAAACCCCTTGGGGAGGATACAATGCTTTGGCCTGGGCAGTATTGCTAAGGGAAGGGGATGGCCCATTCGTCTAGCGGCCTAGGATGCAGCCCTCTCAAGGCTGAGACACGGGTTCGAGTCCCGTATGGGCCACCAGATGCCGCAGCCCTACCACAGAAGGACAGGGCTGCGGCTGTTTTTAGCGCCCGTGTCACAGCCCTCCAGCCCTCTGATGCCGCAGCCCTCATCCGACTTATGGACGGTTTCGAGCTGTCCCGTTTGGCCAGTGGGGCTAGCGAAAACACCATCGATACTCATCGCCGCGCCTTCGCCCACCTCATCCGCACCCTACCCGACCGTTGTAATTGCTCACTGATCCCCTACTGGGCCCCAATGGCATTCGGTGAACAACGATGTAGACCGAGGACCCGGTGATGCCCCCTGGGAAGAAACCCGTTTCACCAACATTCGGCGGGCGATGTGGATAAAGACGCTTTCGGTATCAGTCGGCCAGTTCCAGGTGCTTTGGCGGCGGGCGGCCCTCATTCCCCAGACCCCCTTTCCCCACGTCTGGGAGAAGGGGGCTTGATTCGGCTTGCGGTGGCAGCGCAGCTAATTTCTCTTACCCCACCGGTGAACAGCTACCGACCATTAGAGTTGTTGCGGAATAGGGCAGGTAGCAGTAAACTTGCGTATTGTTATCCGGGGATGATGCATGATTGATATGATCCAAGCCATTGTAACTTAATCCCTTATGCGCGATAGTAGCGCCCGTGGAGGTGTAACTGATACATCGGCTCGTTCTGTAAAGCGGTCAACAAGCATGAGCGCATATCTGGAGAATTCCATGCTTGAGAGGGGGAAATACGTTATGAGCGAATCAAAAGAACGGCGGCGTATCGTCATCATCGGCGGTGTGGCTTGCGGGCCAAAGGTTGCGGCGCGTGCTCGTCGGCTGGATACGAACGCGGAGATTACGATTGTCGAGCAAGGGAACGCGCTCTCCTATGCTGGTTGTGGTATGCCATACTACATTAAGGGTGCCGTGCCGGAGATGCGCGACCTGATGTCTACGCCGGTGGGCACGCCGCGCAACGCGGCCTACTTCCGCAGTGTGAAGGACGTTAACGTCCTCACTCAGACCCGTGCCATCTCCATCGATCGGCAGAATAAGGTCGTGCACGCTGTGAACCTGGAGACGGGCGAGCGGTACGAGCTCCCTTACGATAAGCTCGTACTGGCCACCGGCGGCTACTCCGTATGGCCACCGATCCCGGGCGTCCGTCTGGATTACGTCTTCGGCCTGCGTGAGCCGCGCAACGCCAGCGCGATCCGGGACGCGCTCAGCTCTGGCCATATCAAGCGGGCCGTCATCGTCGGCGGCGGGCTCATCGGCTTGGAGATGAGCGAGGCGTTGATCGAGCAGGGCGTGCAGGTGGCTATGGTCGAGATGATGCCTCACATACTTCCTGGTCTTTTGGATATGGAGATGGCAACCTTTCTGACTAGGCACATGACAGCTAAGGGTGTGGAGATATACACGGGTGAGAAGGTCGTGCGCCTGGAAGGCGATTTGAGTGCCGTCAGCCGCGTCGTCACTGAGAAGCGGGAGCTGCCAGCGGATATGGTACTGATCGCGGTAGGTGTGCGACCGCGTAGCGAGCTGGCGCGGGAGGCCGGCCTGGAGATCGGCCCTCGGGGTGGAATTCTCGTAAATGAGCATTTGCAGACCAGCGATCCGGACATCTACGCGGGTGGCGACTGCGTGGAAAACCACCATCTGCTGACCGGCGAATGGGCCTATGTGCCGTTGGGGTCCACCGCGAACAAGCATGGCCGGGTCATTGGTACCAACGTCGTCGGCGGCAATGCGACGTTCCCGGGCATCGTGGGCACGGCTATCGTCAAAGTTTTCGAGTACAACGTGGGCCGCACGGGCCTTACGGAGAAGGATGCGCGGCAACGAGGACATAATGTGGTAATCTCTATCACTCCTGCTCCTGACAAAGCGCATTACTATCCGACGGCCAAGACGATCATGGTGAAGTTGATCGCTGACGCGGACACGCGCAAACTGTTGGGCGCTCAGGTGGTCGGACCGGGTGAGGTTGCCAAGCGCGTAGACGTAGCCGCTACCGCGCTGAGGTTCGGCGCTACGGTGGATGATGTCGCCACCCTGGACCTGGCCTACGCTCCGCCCTATTCTGAGGCACTGGACAACATCATCCACGCGGCCAGCGTCATTCAGAACAAGCTCGACGGGATAGCTGAGTCGGTCTCACCGCAAGAAGTGAAGGCGAAGATGGAACGCGGTGAGGACTTCATCTTGCTCGACGTCCGCAGCCCTGCTGAGTACGAGGCGCTGCGGATCGAGGACACGCGCGTGAGGCTCATCCCCCTAGGGCAGCTACGGGCCAGCATGGATGATCTGCCACGTGATAAGGAGATCATCACGTTCTGCGCGATCGGCCTTCGAGGCTACGAAGCCTACCGAACTCTTAAGGGGGCTGGCTTTACTTGTATGCGGTTTTTCGTTTGTGGCCTTAGCTATTGGCCGTTGGCTATTTTCGTTATATTAGCGT
>JAGHDS010000248.1 GCA_021159845.1 Anaerolineae bacterium | reverse complement strand
TTACATAACCTCGAGGGGATCGGGCGTGAGCCCGAAAGATCCTCTCTGGAGGACCGATGGCTGCTGCAAGATAAGCCCAGCAAGGAGTTCCTCGATCAATGGCTGGGGAAAGTCTACGAAGTGATCGACAAGTACCAGCCGGACATGCTTTGGTTCGACTTCGGGATTCACTTCATCGCGGAGGAGTACAGGAAACAATTTCTTGCCTATTACTACAACAAGGCGGAGGAGTGGGGCAAAAGCGTCGTCGTCACCTATAAATGGCACGACCTCGTCCCAGATTCTGCTGTCGTGGACCTCGAGCTGGGGCGATTTGCCGAGCTCACCTATCATGACTGGATCACGGACACTTCGGTTGACGATCAGGGAGCCTGGTCCTATGTTCAGGATGCCGGCTACAAGTCGGTGACCACGCTGGTGCACAACCTTGTGGACAATGTGAGTAAGAACGGTTACCTTCTGCTCAACGTTGGTCCAAAGGCAAATGGGGAGATTCCGGAGCCGGCGAAGGAATGTCTGGTCGGAATCGGCAAGTGGCTGGAGGTCAATGGGGAGGCTATCTACGGCACCACGCCCTGGCTGACTTACGGTGAGGGGCCAACACAGATGAAGAAAGAGGGTTACTTCAGCGAGCGGGAGGAGGTCCAATATACCGCACGGGACATCCGGTTCACGGCGAAGGGCAACGTGTTGTATGCCATTTGCCTGGGGTGGCCTGGTGAGCAAGTGACGATGGAGTCTCTGAAACTGTTGTACGGCTCGGAGATTCGCTCCGTGAAGATGCTTGGCGTCGAGAAGGAACTGGAGTGGTCGCTGAGCAGGGAAGGGCTTACGGTTAAGACGCCGCCGCAGAAGCCTTGCGAGCATGCCTACGTGTTCAAGATTGAACGCGGCCGTCCGTTCTGATCTGGATAGGAGTAAGGGGAGATGGATCTAGGGCTTAAGAATAAGGTAGCTGTGATTACAGGTGGCAGTGCTGGCATTGGCTTGGCCATCGCCCAAGGACTGGCGGCTGAGGGGGTACATCTCGCGCTTTGTGCGCGCGGCGAGGAGCGTCTGAAGGAGGCGGTGAATTCCCTTCGCCAGGAATACGGCGTGAGGGTGATCGGAGTTAGAGCGGATGTGAGCAAGCGAGAGGATATCGATCGTTTCGGCGCTGGCATCGAGAAGGAATTCGGAGGGGCAGACATTCTGATCAACAATGCGGGCACGGGCAGCGAGGAGACGATCCTGGAAGCTCCGGATGAGAAATGGCAGTATTACTGGGATCTTCACGTGATGGCAGCCGTGCGCCTATCGCGGGCGTTGGCGCCGCTCATGCGCGACCGGGGAGGTGGCGTCATCCTGAACAACGCATCCATCTGTGCCACACAGCCGCTCTACTACGAGCCAATCTACAATGTAACCAAAGCTGCCCTAGTCATGTTCTCCAAATGCCTCGCCAATGAGCTGATTCCGTATAACATCCGGGTGAACACTATCAATCCAGGTCTGGTGTTGACGCCAGACTGGCAAAAGACGGCAAAGCTCCTCACGGAGGGCAAGGACATCACATGGGAGGAATACCTCGACCAGATCGCGAAGGAAAATGCCCCCATCGGGCGTTTTGCCTCGCCAGAGGAGGTGGCTAATCTCTTCGTTTTCCTCTGTTCGCCGCGTGCGAGCTATTGCGTAGGCTCGACTTACTACATCGATGGCGGCTGGCTCAAGGTTGTCACCTAGGCTCGAATGGAAGAGCAATCAGCGCCTTCGTTAGAGGACAAGAACCTTCCCAACTATGCCGTTCTAACTGGTAGAAAGCGCGCCTTGCTCTTCCGGTGAGGATAGGTACAATCTGATATGGAGCTAACCTGTTGGAGAGAAAACCTCCAAATCATAGACATCGTGATGATGCCCGGCATTGCGGAAGTGCCGGGCGTCATCGCAAATACACGTGATCGGCTCTAAAAATACGGGATGAGTGTCAGCCAACACAATACAGTTAAGGAGGAACCGTCCATGGAATACCGTACCCTTGGTAAGACGGGCCTTACAGTTTCCGTGTTAAGCTACGGCGCCTCATCTCTGGGCGGCGTCTTCCGAGAGATCGATGAGGCCGAGGGGATTCGCACGGTACATGTGGCACTTGACCTGGGGATTAACTACATCGATGTGGCCCCCTACTACGGCATCACCCGGGCGGAGACGGTCCTGGGCAAGGCCCTGAAGGGTATCCCTCGAGATCGGTACTACCTGGCGACCAAGGTAGGCCGCTATGGCGACGACGAGTTCGACTTCTCCGCCAAGCGGGTGATCGCCAGCGTCGATGAGAGCCTGAAGCGGTTGGGGGTAGATTATGTAGATATCATCCAGTGCCATGATATCGAGTTCGGCTCCCTGGACCAAATCGTCAACGAGACGATCCCCGCGCTATGCCGGGTTCAGGAGCAAGGTAAAGCTCGTTTCATTGGGATTACGGGGTACCCGCTCAAGATCTTCCGCTATGTGCTCGACCGCACCGAGGTGGATACCATCCTCTCCTATTGCCACTATACGTTGAATGACACGTCGCTTGAAGGGCTGATCTCCTATCTGGAAGAGAAAGGCGTGGGGATCATTAACGCTTCGCCGTTGGGTATGGGGTTATTAACGAACCGGGGCACGCCCGGTTGGCACCCCGCTTCCGATGAGATCAAGAAGACTTGTGCCCAGGCAGCTGCCTACTGCCGCAGCAAGGGTGTCGATATCGCCAAGTTAGCCCTGCAATTCTCACTTTCGAACCCGAGAATCCACACCACGTTGGTGGGCACAGCCAACCCCGAGAACATCCGCAAGAACGTGCGCTGGATCGAGGAGCCCATCGACGAGGAGCTGCTGGCGGAGGTGCGCGAGATCCTCAAGCCTATCGCCAACAGGACATGGCCCGTTGGCCGACCCGAGAATAACTGAGGGGCAGCACGCGGAGGTGCGATGCATCTCCCTCAAGGTGTCATTCCAGAGAGCTAGCATGTGAGATCCCAACGGGAGGAGGGGACTTATGCGCATCGATGCACACCAACACTATTGGCACTATAACCCGGCCGAGCACGTCTGGATGACGGATAAGATGGCTGACCTGAAACGCGATTTCCTGCCGGGAGATCTGAAACCGCTCCTGGAGCGTACGGGGATGGATGGCACCGTGGCCGTGCAGGCTCGCCAGAACCTCCGGGAGACGGAATGGCTGTTAGAGCTAGCAGACCGCTACAATTTCATCAAGGGGGTCGTGGGTTGGGTTGACCTTTGCTCCCCCAAAGTGCGAGAGCAGCTGGAGAAATACAGCCGACACCCGAAGCTGAAAGGGGTCCGCCACGTCGTCCATGATGAGCCAGATGACCGCTTCATGTTGCGCGAGGATTTCCTGCGTGGCTTGGGCTTGTTGCGTGAATTCAATTTGACCTACGACTTACTCCTGTTCCCCAGGCATCTGCCGATCGCCATCCAGGTGGTGGAGAAGTTCCCGGATCAGAAGTTCGTATTGGATCACATCGCCAAGCCTTTCATACGAGATCATATACTCTCGCCGTGGGATGAGGACATCCGGGCTTTGGCGCGGTTCGAAAACGTCTACTGCAAAGTCTCCGGCATGGTCACTGAGGCCGCCTGGAAACGGTGGCGGATCGCCGATTTCCGCCCATATTTGGATGTGGTCTTCGACTGCTTCGGGCCGGACCGGCTTATGTTCGGCTCCGACTGGCCGGTGTGCACGCTGTCCGCCACGTATGAAGAGGTTGTGCACATCGTAGAAGACTATCTGCAGCAGTTCCCGGAGGAGGTGCGAGAAAAGGTGATGGGGCGGAACGCCGTGGACTTTTACAACATTTAATCGTCATCGTGGAGTGTGCGATCATGAGGAAAGCGGTCATCCTGGGCGAGCGCCGGGCGGCACTGGCCGATGCGCCGGACCCGAAACCTAAGGGCGATTGGGTTTTGGTGAAGGTTCACGCGGCGCCCATGTGCACGGAGTATAAGAAC
>JAGHDS010000216.1 GCA_021159845.1 Anaerolineae bacterium | reverse complement strand
CGCTTCCTCTCCCTGCGCGAGGAGGACTTCGTCATGGCCGCCCGCCTGGCCGGCTCCAGCGAGATGCGCATCATCATCCGCCACATGGTCCCCTCCTTCCTCAGCTACATCATCGCCGCAATGACGCTGGCCATCCCCAACATGATCTTGAGTGAGACCGGTTTGAGCTTCATCGGCCTTGGCCTGCGAGCGCCGGCCATCAGCTGGGGCGTGCTGCTACAAGAAGCCCAAAACCTGCGTTCAGTGGTATTGGCACCCTGGGTCCTCTCGCCAGCCATCGCCGTCGTAACTGCCGTCCTGGCCTTCAACTTCCTGGGCGATGGCCTGCGTGATGCAGCCGACCCATACGCTCGCTAACCATACCCAAGAGGAGTCATTCGGATGAGCAACCAAGACCGACCTCTCCTACTCGAAGTCCATAACCTCAAAACCTACTTCTTCCTCGACGAAGGCACCGTCCGCGCCGTCGACGGCGCCGACTTCTCCGTCTTCCGCGGTCAAACCCTCGGCGTCGTCGGCGAGTCCGGCTGCGGCAAATCCGTCACCGCCAGATCCATCCTCCGCATCGTCCCCCCTCCAGGCCGCATCGTCGAGGGCTCCATCATCTACCATCGCCTCTCCTCCGACAACGGTGGCTCCACCACGGAGTCCATAGACCTCACGGCCCTCAATCCGAAGGGACGACGAATTCGCCAGATCCGGGGGGCGGAGATTTCCATGGTCTTCCAGGAACCTATGACCTCCCTCTCCCCAGTGCACACCATAGGAAATCAGATCATGGAGGCCATCACCCTCCACCAAAACGTCTCCAAAGAAGAAGCCCGCCAGCTCACCATCGACATCCTCGACCGCGTCGGTATGCCCCAACCCCACCGCACCATCGACCGCTACCCCCATCAACTCTCCGGCGGCATGCGCCAACGCGCCATGATCGCTATGGCCCTCTCCTGCCGACCCTCCCTCCTCATCGCCGACGAACCCACAACCGCCCTCGACGTCACCACCGAAGCCCAAATCCTCCAACTCATGCGCGACCTCCAACGCGAATTCGGCATGGCCATCATGTTCATCACCCATAACCTCGGCGTCATCGCCCAAATGACCGAGGATGTCATCGTCATGTACCTCGGCAAGGTCGTCGAAGCCACCGACGTCGATACCCTCTTCTATAACCCAAAACACCCCTACACCCAGGCCCTCCTCCGCTCTATCCCCAGACTCGGCCGCAAATCCAGACAGCGCCTCCATGCCATCCCGGGCACCGTCCCCGACCCCTACGCCATCCCAAAAGGCTGCCCCTTCCACCCCAGATGCGACCAGGCCATCCCAGGCCTCTGCGACCAGCTAGACCCCCCCTACGTCGAGGTCGAACCCGGCCACTCCGTCCGCTGCCACCTCTACACACAATAGAAAGCGAGGATCAAGTCGCATCTATGCAATTATCCTTCGATCTGTCCCCAACAACCGCGATCTGCCCGGCCATGAGCCGGGCGTATTCTCATTGGCCGGGCACACGTGGGCGGTCGTCGGCGAGAGGAGCGATGCGACAATGAAGGTTATGCTCTTCTTTCCACCCAGTTGGACCCCGGCGATGCCTCACCCGGCATTGCCCACACTGACCGCCTATCTTCGACTCCATGGGATCGAGGTCATCCAGCGCGATCTGAACCTCGAAGTGCTGGACACGGTTTTGACCCGTGAATTTCTGATGGAATCCCTCAGTCGTTTACAGGCAGGATCCACCCTCCACGCCCGATCCCGACTTCCAAGAGGACTTCAAGCCTCCATCGAATGGGCGTTCACCACAGGGCCCCAGCTGGCTGAAGAGGTCGAGGAAGCGAAGGCGATCATCCGCAGTGATCGTTTCTTCGAGGGACAGACTGGCTCGCGGGCGCTCCAGATCATCGAGCAAGGGCTACAGATCGCGTCTCTTCCTTTTCATCCCGCTTTCCTCGATATGCAACACTATCACCCAGCCGCGCCCGTCGATAGCAGTCGATCCTTACTGCGCGCGGCGCGCGATCCACGCCACAACATTTTCCTCGACATCTACCGACGCCATGTCCTCCCCGATATCGAGCGGGAACGACCGGACATTGTGGGCATCTCGATCCCGTGCATGGAGCAAATGCTGGCGGGAATGACGCTGGCACATCTCATCAAGAAACGGAAGTTGCCATGCCACGTAACCATCGGCGGGCCCCATATCACGATGCTACGGGAACAGCTACCTGGCACACCGGCCCTTTTTGACCTATTCGACAGCGCCGTTGTATTCGACGGTGAGATCCCGCTCCTGTGCCTCGCCGAGGCCGTCGACGCGGGCCGCGACCTTTCATCCGTACCCAACCTGATCTACAAAGCCGGAGGCACCATTCATGTCACCCCCCAGCGGAGGCCGGAGAAGATCGCGGATCTTCCCACGCCGGATTTCGATGGACTCCCCCTTGATCGCTATCTGGCCCCCAGGCTGGTGCTCCCGCTCCTTACGGCTAAGGGATGCTATCACGGCAAATGTGCCTTCTGCAATGTCGGCTACGGCGGGGCCAACGTTTTCAGCCAACTCAGCGCCGAGCAGGTACTCGCACAGATGACGGCGCTCCAGCAGAGATACGGTGTACAGCATATCTTTTTCTCCGACGAGGCAATCCCTCCTCGCACGCTGAGGCATCTCTCCGCCGCGCTGATCACGCTCGGAAGCCCAATTCATTGGGGCGGTTGTGCACGCTTCGAGCGCGTGCTCACCAAAGAATTGCTGGAAAGCATGTATCGCGGTGGCTGCCGTATGCTTCTCCTCGGCCTGGAAAGCGCCTCCCAGCCCGTTATCAACCGCATCAACAAAGGCACGAAGCTAGAGCACATGAGCCGCATCCTCCGCCAGGGTGCGGAGGCAGGCATCTGGAACCACGTCTTCTTCTTCTTCGGATTCCCGGGAGAGACCCTGGATGATGCCCAGGCGACGGTGAACTTCTTATATGCCCACAAGCCATACATCCACTCGGCCGCGTTCGGCACCTTCCTGCTGGAACGGTACGCTCCGTCCCACCTGTATCCACAAACCTATGGGATCAAACGCATCATCGCAAACCCGGCCAAAGATCTGGCGATCTATTTCGACTATGAGGTCGAGTCGGGCATGGACGAGGACATGGCCGATCTGCTGGCATCCCGGTTTCTGGATACGCTGCCCGATAAACCATACCCTCAGTTCTACGTCAACGACATCTATCGGCTTCTATACGCCAGCAGGCTGAGTCAACAGGGGCTCTCGTATCCTCCCTGGCTGGAGCCGGAGTGACAGAGGCCAGGCATCATCGATAGTGCATCCAATGACGCATGTTGGTGCATCCGACGTGGAAGACGCCGTATTACGATACCGGCGTCATAGGATGCACCACTCTACAAACTGCATTCCGCCGCCAAGATATAATTCCGTGGATGAGATAGTAACTGTTCACCGTTGGGGTAAAAGGGGTTAGCTGCGCCGCCACCACAAGCCGAATCAAGCCCCCTTCTCCCAGGCATGGGAGAAAGGGGGCCTGGGGGATGAGGGCCATCCGCGGCCAAAGCACTCGGATCCGGGCGCCTGTATTGAGTGTGTCTTCACCCACATCGCTCACCGGATGCCAATAAGTTCTAGTGGGGAAAGGTGAACACTCGCCATGAGCGGTGGCACACCGCATAACGATGAGAATGGATGGTCGATACCGATGAGCATAAGAACGCAGATGACGCTGATGCACGCAGATCCTCACGGATCATCCCGATTTTATCCTTTCATCTGCGTAGATCGGCTTTTTCTGCGTCATCAGCTTCTATTGACGGAACAGTTACATGAGATAAGCACTTACCCAAACAGGACGGGTAACTCCGGAGGTCGATATGGTTTATAAAGATCCGCTATCTCGCACTGTCACGGCAGGCGACATCATCAAGCCCTGGCTGATCCTGGGGCCTTTCTACGAGGATCTCTCCGATCGAGTCCAGGGGCTCACGCTCTTCGAGAGGCCGGGGGCGACTGTGGGGCGCGCGACCATGGCCGAAATCGTGGAGGAGGCGAAGGAAGTGCT
>JAGHDS010000181.1 GCA_021159845.1 Anaerolineae bacterium | reverse complement strand
GTTCACATAGGGCGCTCCCATAGCAAGCGCTTTAAAGATATGATCCTCCGTTGACAGGCCACCGCCAATGGCAATACTCGGGATATATGCCCCCCTGCTAGCCAGCATCCTGCAGAGATTATACGTCATGGCTTCGATATAGACCGTTGGGATACCCCATTCAACCATCATACGCCACGGACTCATCCCCGTGCCACCGGGAGCCCCATCGATCGTCACGAGGTCTACCCCGCAGTCCGAGGACCACTTGAGGGCCATCGCCAGCTCACGCATGGGATAAGCACCGGTCTTGAGAGTTACACGCTTAGCCCCCAGGCTCCGTAAGCGTTCAACTTCGCGGGCAAAGCTCTCCTGATCGATAAAGCCCAAGCGCGAGTGGCGCTCGAACTGTTTCAGCGCGCCATCTTTGTAGGCCTTTTGCACCGCCTCATTGGACGGATCCGGTGTCACTAGATAACCACGTCGCTGAAGCTCCTGTGCGCGTTCCAAAGAGTCGACCTTGATCTCGCCACCAATGCACTTGGCACCCTGACCCCACTTTAGTTCGATCGTCTCGACCCCAAGCTTCTCGATGGCGTACTCAGCGACGCCAAAGCGTGTATCTTCAACATTCATTTGCACGTGGATGTCGCCCCAGCCCTCATACCAACGCCTGTAGATCTCTACGCGACGGCGAAGCTCTGGAGACTCGACGATCTTGCCCTTGTCATCCAATACCAGGCCTGGATCGATCCCACACACATTCTCGCCACAAGTGAGCACAACGCCGGAAATCGCGGCTCCAACCGCAAAGTGCTCCCAGTTTCGACGTGCGATTTCAGTCGAGCCCAGCGCCCCACTGATAATGGGCATACGCAATTTTTCAACGTAGCGATTGCCGATCTCGACTTCGGTATTGACCATGGTGAACAAGGTCGTATCGGGAGACGCCTCAACACCCTCGGGAAGGCCCTTAGCACCCAGGGCGTAACCCAAAATATTGAAATGAGAGAAATCTACTGGATAGTCCTTGTCGCCACCCGCTGTGATAGAGCCAAAGGGGCTGGGATATAGGACTTCGCGGCCACGGAACGTGGATTTAAAGATCTCGCAATTGCCTGTACACCCATCAACGCATCGCGAGCAAAGTCCAGAAGAAGGCACCACGTTACGAGAGCGATTCGTCGTCTGCGAGATATCATTGGCATTTGGACGCTGCAAGTTCCCCATGAATCTCCTTCCATACATCAGTTCCGATTGATACAAGTAGTGTAGAGAAGACAATGTCAACAACGACAGGAGCGGAACTCCGGAGGCACAAACAGCGTAGGCCATTGCACGGCGACGTGCCTAAAGAAATGCTCGCAGGGCAAGCTACTCCTATTCTAGCTTCAATTTCCCTGACGTGCCACCATCCCTGGGATGATTCTGCCCAACGACTTTTCTAGAGCCGTTCTCAACCAAACGGACGACAAGGTCGCGGAGGACAGCTTTATGACAAGATCCGCTGCGCGGAATACCTGGAAGATTCACTCAGTTGATGAGTCCGCTTCGAATAGCTGTCACTGCCGCTTGCGTACGGTCCGAAACCCCCATCTTTTGGAGGATGTTCTGGACATGAGTCTTGACTGTCGTCGGGCTCAGAATCAACCGTTCGGCGATTTCCCGATTACTACAACCCTCCGCAACGAGACGCAAGACCTCCAGTTCACGCTGACTGAGATTAGGTAGCTCATCTTCGGCGGACTTTTTGGGAACATCGCCGAATAAACGGCTTACCTCCTGCAAAAGGCCACGAAGCATCAACGGGCTGATAATGGCGCCGCCACTCGCTGTAACACGCACTGCGCGAATCAGCTCAGAGCGACTTGCATCTTTGAGGATGTACCCTGCAGCGCCGGCCATGACAGCCCTTAACAAATAGTCAGGATCATCGTAGAGGGTGACCATGATGACGCTTGTTTCCGGTCGCTCGGCCTTGAGCCGTTCCAAAGCCGCAAGCCCGTCCATACCGGGCATACGCACATCCATCAGAACGATATCCGGTTGCATACTGCGCGTCATCTGGATAGCTTCTTGGCCAGAACTAGCTTCCCCGACAACTTGCATGTCGGGTTCCATCGACAGCAAAGCACGTAACCCTTCACGAACGATCGCTTGGTCATCGACCAGTACGATGCGAATCATGGCGTCTCCCCATTGCCGCCCTGGCTCTTTGGCACAGGCACCCGAACCACGATACGTGTTCCCTCGCCCGGGGCACTCTCGATAAGGCATTCGCCTCCCAACAGGCGGGCACGCTCGCGTATGCCTACCAATCCAATCTGGGAACCGCATTCGAGAACGGGCTGTACTTTGTTGGGATCAAACCCCCTACCCCAATCTTGAACGCTGACCCAAAGCGCATCTTGGACAACTTCCAGGCGAACTCGCACTTTGCGAGCTGCAGCATACTTGCGTGTGTTGTTTATCGCCTCCTGGACAATACGGAACAAAGACGCTTCGTAAGAGTCCGGAAGGCTCGGCCAATCCGGTGCAATGTCAAGGGTTAGCTGCCAATTCTCCTCTGCAGCAATCTGAGCCGTGTACAGACGAAGCGCATGTGCCAACCCAAAGTCGTCGAGCCCTGCAGGACGAAGTTGACTGATCAGACGTCGAGCCTCGTAAATAGCAGAACGAAGGATCTCGATACCACGGCGGATCTCTTTACGCTCTCCCTCTGGATCGCGGTTTCGAAGTGCCTGGGCAGCTTGCAGATGTTGATAAGAGGCGATGATCTGCTGCACAAGCCCATCGTGAAGATCCAAGGCGATCTGTCGACTGGTAAGCTCCTCCTTGGTGATCGACTCTTCGACAAAGGAACGCAACTGTTCTTTTTGTTCCTCGGTCTCTCGCAAGAGCCGAGCATTGTCCAACGCTACACTGGCAGCTGACGCCAAATAGTCCAGCAATTCTCGAGCCTCTTGAGAGGCTAGCGATGTCTCTCGAG
>JAGHDS010000355.1 GCA_021159845.1 Anaerolineae bacterium | reverse complement strand
GGGCAGCCGCCTCGATCTGAGCCGCCGTTGGCGGCTTGTCCATGAAGTTGCCCGCCACGTAGATGTTGATGCCATCCATCGACCACGTCTGCTGGCCATCCACAACCTCGTCTAGTGGCTCTGTCTGTAGAATGCGCCCATCACCAGTGATGAGGAACTGCCCGGCGAAACCAGGCAAACCGCGCTGCCGATGGGCGGCCGCCAGTTGCTCCACACTTGTCGTCGCGGGTTTCGCCGTATGGTTGAAGACCAGATACCGAATCCGCTCCAACGGACGTTTGACGAACCCATCCGGGTCGCGATCCAACTCGTCGATCACATCCTCGATCTCAGGACGGGGAACCTGGACGACCGGCTGGCTCTGCTCCAACTTGTGACGCAGGCGATCGATCTCCTGACTCAGCTCGTCCACATGCTGCTTCAGCTCCGCGATCTTCTGACGCGCCTGATACGCCTCCTCTCCCGTCGGCCGCATTCGCACCTGGCCATCCGCCAGCTCGAGCGCCACCCGTTCGAAGTACTGGGTTTGCAGCCCCGTATCGGGATCGAGGAACTGTGGCGAGACCGGCAGCCCGATGACGTCGACTCCCTTTTCGTGCAGAAAGTCCAGGAAACGCCCCTTCACCCACTGCCCGGTCTCCTTGAAGTACTCCTTGGGGATCTCCACCTTTACAGTCACCGATAGCGGCTTGCTATCCCGATCGCGGAACCAGGTCACTCCCTCCTCGACCAGATCCCACTCCAGCCGGAACGTTCCCTCCTGCTGAGGAGCTGCCACCCGCGCCTCCACGTTCACCGTTTCGCCGGACGCGACATCCGACGGCAGCTCGCTGCGGATATCATGCTCCGGGGGCAACAGAACGATATTCCCGTCGCCGTCGTACCAGTGATAGCCAACATGCACGGGATGATCACCATCATGCTGCCAGGTGCGCGAGCCTGCATTCTTCAGGCGAAAGTGCACCGTGTAAATCTCCCCGGGTTCCATCTCCGTCGGCGTGTCATGAGACAGGAACGACACGGCATATGGCTGAAGCGCCGGGGTCTCCTTCCAACGATAGTCATTATCCAGAGCCATCAAGAAGTCGTCGATGACCCCCTGCTTGCCCTCGATCACCCACTGATCCCGATCCGGCCAGCGGTACAATGCCAACAGCCGGATCTGCTGATGGCCCGGCTGCTGATTCCACCAATTAATCTCGGCGTACGCGTTACGGACCCAGCCGCTGTTCACATCGGCCCACGGCTCGTTCTGGTCCGTCTCCGTGATATACACGGGCAGATGACGCATCGACGCCGGGATCGCGTTCATGAAATCCCGATAGGCATAGAAGTTATAATAGCGGTTCTGGAAAGGCGGCCCCATACGCGCCTCGCTGTAGATCAGGCGGGGATCCGGGCCGTGGGTATACGTATGTAACGTGATGCCGTCACACTCATCCGGGCCCAGCAGGCGGAGGACATCCTCCAGATACACCACCCAGTCGCCCGTCTCATTACCCGGGTATTGAGTCTCGGCGTTCCAGGGAGCCACGGCTGCCACACAGACCTGGTCGTGTTCGTGCCCGGCGACCTTCTTGATCGCGTCCCGACACAGCCGATAGCATCGCACGTACAGCTGGGGCGTGATCACCTCCCCGGGGTCCAGGATCTTAGCTGGCGAGGTGCTGAAATCACGCCGCACGCCCGGCCGTTCGCCGGAGAGGTTAGGCTCATTGCCGATGATCCAGATATGGGCACCCTGCGAGGCCGCCACGAAGTTCGCACACCGTTGAGCGAAATCAGCGTAACGGCTCGAGTGCGGGATGGTGCCATTCGGCTCATAGCCGTGGTTCAACCGCACGATCACGCCCAGGCCCTGATCCGACCACTTTCGATAGTCTCTCCCAGTATGATTATTGGGATCAGCCCCCAACTCCTCGGTGAATACGATCCACCCCGGCTTGCCTTTGGCGAGCATATACCGCTCGCCACCTTCCTCGTGGATGCCGAAGATATAGGGAGAATCACACAAAGGTCGAGGCATTCCAATACCTCCCCGCTACACAGGCGCGTACAGCCATCGCTTCGCTAAGATGGGAACACACCGCCGCGGACGATCCCAGCGCACGGCTAAGATTATACATGAATTTCTGGACGATGTCTATTAAACCCGGCGCGGTGGCACCTCAAACCACCGCGCCATTCTGAGTATAAGGCACCCAACGCCCGAGCAGGCGCCGGGCATCAGCCACATGGTAGCCGACAAGTTGCCGATTAGGCTACAAATTATAGCTGCATAAATCCACCAGCATCCCATACATAAAGACATGGTGGGAGCGGCTGCTCCCACCATGAACGGCACCCTTCCCTCATGCCAAGGACGAGACCGATCACTCCGCAAGCGCCCGGATGATCTCCTGGCAGAACTCGGGCAGATCGTTGGGAACCCGACCGGTGATGATGTTGCCGTCTCGCACGGCCGGCGCGTCCACCCACTCGGCCCCGGCGTGGATCAGATCATCCCGCACGGCCGCGAAGCCGGTCACCCGCTTTCCCCTGGCGATCCCGGCCGAGGCCAGGATCCACGGCCCGTGACAGATAGCGGCGATCAGCTTACCTCGCCGGTGGAAATCCCGCACCAGCTCCAGGGTCGGCTCGTGTAGCCGAAGCGCGTCCGGGGAATACCCGCCTGGGAACAGGATGCAGTCGATCCCGTTCGCATCCAACTCATCCATCTCCTGAACAATATACCGTTCACCCTGCGGCATCACAGGGATGGGCACGGTATGACCAAAACGGCCCGTGACCGGCTTGTCCTCCAATGCCGGGCGAGGGTGTAGCCCCCTCTTCACCGGCACGACGATGACCTCCGCTCCCTCCTCGCTCAAACGCAGAAGAGGATACAACAGCTCGATATCCTCAAACTCGTTGGCCACGACGATGGCAACCCGCTTCCCCGATAGTCTTCCCGCCATTTGAACCTCCTATCAGCACCTGATCCCTATCCAGAAAATACAAAGGGTGCACGAGGGAGGAAGAGCCAGGGACAACCATTGCCCTCCACGCCTCAACCTTCCGCGCGCTCTCACCACGTCATGAGAATTGAGGTAGCCACTGAGCCTGCGCCTCGAACATCTCGTTCACCATAGCACGGATTTGCGGCAACGTGCACACGGCCGCGGTCAGCGGATCCAACATCACCGCGTGAACGATCGCCTCACGATCACCGGTAAGAGCCCCCTGCACCGCCAGCGCCTGTACGTTAATCATGTTGCGATTCAATGCCGCCAACTGCTCAGGCAGGTCGCCTACGTAACACGGACGGATGCCGTTGCCGTCCACCAAGCACGGCACCTCCACGGAGCACCCCTCCGGCAGGTTCGTGATGAGGCCCGTGTTGGGTACACTGCCGTGGATCACCGTCGGCCGGTTGGTCACCATCGCCTCGATGATGTACGAGCCATACTCATGGGTACGCTGTGTGGGTAACGGGCGCTCGCCCGCGATCTGTTCCTTTACCTCGTCCAGATAGGTATCCAACCGCGAGACGCAGTGGTCATAATAGCCACCCGTCCGTCCCCACCGGAACCACTCGTCCGCCTCCGACTTAAAGCGCGGGACAAGCTCCTCCTCAATCATCTTATCCGTCTTGCGGAAATAAGGGACATATTCCGATGCATGGCCACTGGACTCAGTGACGAAGTAGCCGAACTGCTCCATCATCTCGATGCGCACCGGCTCCTCGCCCCGGTGCTGTGGGTCCTCAGCCGCCTTGCGAATCAACGGATAAGCATCTTCTCCCTTCCATTTGAACTCCAGGATCCACGCCTGGTGATTGATCCCCGCGCTCTTATACGTCACCTCGTCATATGGAGCGCCGATCCAGTGGGCCAACATCTCCGTAGTACCCTGGACGCTATGACAGAGCCCCACGTGCGGCCGGCCGCTTCCCTCGGCGAAAGCCCAACAATTGATGGACATGGGATTCGAGTAGTTGATCAACAAGGCGTCCGGTTTGCACAGCTCGTCCATTTCCCGGCCGATGTCCAACAAGACGGGGATGGTACGCAAGCCGCGGAAGACGCCGCCCGGCCCCAGGGTATCGCCCACACACTGGCCCACGCCATACTTCCTCGGTATCTCAATGTCCAGCTTATACGCCTCCAGCCCCCCCACCTGAATGGTGATGATGACAAAGTCAGCATCCTTGATAGCCTCGCGGCGATCCAGGGTGGCCTCCACCCTGGCAGGCAGCCTGCGCTCGTCGATCATCCGCTGCACCAGGTCCCTGGCCAGCTCCAACCGCGCCGGATCAATGTCCATCAGACTGATGGTGCTATCCTGCAATTCCGGCACCAGCAGGATATCACTGGTAAGGTTACGGGTGAATACGACACTTCCAGCTCCGATAAGCGTAATCTTCGGCATACGATCTTCCCTCCCTTCGCCATCTCTGGTATCGGACAGCGTCCACCCGGAGGGTAACGCACGTCATCCCCCCTGTCAACTCCATTCCCCAACGTAGCTGTTCCGTAAATAGAATGGGTGAACGCTGATGACGCAGAAGAAGCCGATCTACGCAGATGAAAGGGCAAAATCGGGATGATCCGTGAGGATCTGCGTACATCAGCGTCATCTGCGTTCTTATGC
>JAGHDS010000191.1 GCA_021159845.1 Anaerolineae bacterium | reverse complement strand
TACAAGTTATAGGAATACAGAAAAGCTGTGCGCCCCGACCTCTGAGCCTTCTCGATCAGGTACGTTTTTGGGGTAGAGGCACGACGCGTCGTGCCTCTACCTGGGCTGAAGGAGATCTCCTGCCGAGAATCTCTCATCTGACACACACATCAGAGCATTCATCCAGCCAATCGCTTAACGAGGAAGTCCTCAAAAGCATCCAAGTCCTTCCACTTCGTCGCACACCGAATCCGTTTCGCATTCTCATCTACCAAAGTGCGTCCATCATCGGTGACTCGGATGCCGAGTTTTTCTATCACAAGTAGCTCTTCAGAGAAGGCAAGATACACAGCCACCGTGTCGAAGAGGACGGAGCTTTCCTTGTCTGGATCGAGCCCCCCCGCCCATTCGGAATTCCGAATCCAGATGCGATAGTTCTCCATGAGGGCCTGGATGAGCGGGTCTTTGCACTCGCGAACAATCCGATATTTCGCTTCCCTCAGCCTAACGAGGCCACACGTGTCCAACGGGGTGATGGTGACATCCCAAGGCGCGGCGAAGGCCGCTCGACATGCCGCCGGATCGCGGGCGACGTTATACTCGGCCACCGGCTGGGGACTCCCATTGTACCCCCGTCGGATGCTGCCATGCATGCCGACGAACCGGGCCCGCTCTGCAATGCGGGGTTCTCGCTCGAGGGCGGCCTTGATGTTGGGCACAGGGCCGATGCAGACCAGCGTGATCGGCTCCGGTGAGCCCATGATCGTCTCCACGATTGCCCCGACAGCATCCTCATAAACCACACCCGGATAGCTCGACAGCTCATACCCTTCCACCCAGGGCGCCTGCGAGCTGGGTGCTTCCGGCCGGGGAATGCCGATGCCAATGGGGATATCTGTCCGCCCCGCGACCTCAAGCAGCTTGGCCACGATCTTCGCCCGACATCGGGTGTCGCCAGTGTCGGTCGTGATCAGTTTAACGTCCAGCTCAGGCGATTTAAGCATCATAGCCAATGCCCAGGTGTCATCGATGTCACTGCCGATGTCGGTGTCCAGGATCACCGGGATCTTCTTCGCAGCAGACTGGGTAGTCATTGGATAGGCACTCTCCTGTTTTAAAGTATTCACGCAGGCCGCTGCTAGCAGGCCTGCTGTCGTTCCTGCGAATAACCGTAAGAAGCTACGACGGTCCAGATTCATCCTTGGATCACTCCTTCAGGCCGGAGCCCACGAGCCCGGAAACATAATAGCGCTGGAAGGGGAGTACCAACAGGATTGGCACCAAGGCGGCCACGACGGAGCCGGCCAGCAATTGATTCCACAATGTTTTGTGCTCCTCATAAGCATAGGAGACGGCCACCTGGACCACGCGGAGTTTCGGATCCGGGGCAACAAGCAAAGGCCAAAAGAAGCTGTTCCATTGGCCCAGGAACAACAACAGAGAGGCGGTGATCAAGACCGGCTTCGACATCGGCAATACGATGCTCGCAAACACCTTCAACCATGAAGCGCCATCCACCCGCGCTGCATCGATGAGGTCCTGGGGGATTTCGATGAAAAATTGCCGGAAGAGGAAAATGACCAGGCTATTGGCCAAGCCGGGCACGATCAAAGCCGTCCAGGTGTTCACCAGCGCCAGCCGGCTCACCACGATATAGAGGGGGATCATGGTGACCTCGCCGGGGATCATAAAGGTCAGCAGGACGAGGCCGAACAGCACATCCTTACCACGAAAATCGAAACGGGCGAATGCAAAGCCGGCCAGGGCACTGGTCACGCCACTAAGGATCACGGTGGAAAATCCCAGGATCAGCGTGTTCGCTATGGGGCGCGTGAATCCTTCTTCGAAAAAGAGATTCCTGTAGGCCTCCACGGTGAAATCCACGGGGAACAATGCGCGCCAACTGAAAGGGAACACGTACCGAAACACTTCGTCGTTTGGCGTGAAGGATGCCGCAAAGGCCCACATCAATGGCACGATTACGAGCACAGAGATAAGGGTCAACAGGAAATAAACGATCACCCTCTGCACGGTTGCGCGTGATATCCTCGTCTTTCCTCGTCTCGTATATCTCTCAGCGACATCCACCGCCAGGGACTCAGCCATCTCATGCCTCCGAACTTGCGACTACCCCTCTCTCGAGCGAAACAGGAGGAACTCCACTGCCACGGTTATGGCGGCGATCACGAGCAGTATCATCATCATGGCAGCCGATCCTCCCATATCTCCCCACACAAACCCTCTGCGATAGGCATCGTACATGAGCAGATTCGTGGATAGCTGTGGCCCCCCGCGCGTGAGGATCCATACGGGGGCGAACAAGAAGAGGTTGACCACTGTATCCGAGATCAAAACGAAGGCGATAATCCTGCGGAGTAGCGGCAGCGTAATGTATCGGAAGCTCTGCCACGCGTTTGCGCCGTCTATCGCCGCCGCCTCGAACAAAGCCTGTGGTATCCCTTGCAGACCAGCAAGGAAGAACATCATCCAGTAAGGGACTCCGACCCACGAGATGATTCCTATGATCGTCCACAGCGCCTGATCCGGGGAGAGCAGAAACGGTTGCCGTGGTAACCCAAACTGGATCAGAATCCCGTTAATCATGCCGGAATCCTTATTCAACAGGAGCCCCCAGATCGTCGATGTGACATTTATCGAGATTACCACAGGCAGGAGGTAAACGCTGCGAAAGATGGAGATGCCGCGCACGCGTTGATTGGCCAATACCGCTAACGCTAGGGCCAACGCGGTTTGCAAGGGGTTCGTCACCAAGCTAAAGACCAGGGTAATGCGCAGGGATTTCCAGAAGATGGGATCGCGGAAAATATGTGCAAAATTCCCCCACCCGACGAATGAGCGCCGCGCCGCGCTCAGATTATGCGTATATAGTGCCTCTCGAAAGCCTGCCAACGCTGGAGCGATTCGAAAAGTGAATAATAGGATAAAGGCAGGGAGCAGGAATAAGTAAGGGATCCATTGCATTGTCGAGGCTCTCGTGTGGTCAGCCCTCCTTACCGCCAAGTCCTTACCTCCTATGTGATGAACGTCGGGGGACAGAGGCCAGCCAGGGCATGGTCTCTGTCCCCAGCCTTACAGGTTCTCTCGTCAGTTACTTCCGGTACTTGTCCATCTCCGCTTCAATGCGCTCCACAGCCGTGTTCAGAGACTCCTTTACGTCAGCACCGTTCCGGATGTCCGAGAAGGTATCCCCAAGGATCTCCTCGTACTCGAGATATCCCGGTGTCACAGGCCGCGGCTGAGGATTCACCGTCGCCTCGTCGGCCGCGATCCTCTCGGCCTTCCAGGGCCACTCCTCGAACTGAGGATCGGTCTTAATCTTCTCCAGCAGGGACTTCTGGGCCGGGAAGTCATGGCTACCAGTGCGCCACCATTTCTCGGCGCCCGGCACGGTGGAGACGAAGCGCACCCAACGCGTAGCCGCATCGATCTTCTTCGTATTGGCGTTCGCACCGATGTGCCAGCTCCCGGTCGGGGTCACGATTGTGCCACCATCAAAGTAAGGATGTCGTGACACGCCCCATTCGAAGTCCAAATTCGCATCTATATTCTGCTTGATATTCCAGGGCCCCGCCACCTCCATGGCTAATTTACCCGGTCGGAAGAGCGTATCGCTCGGCCAGCCAACATCGCCCTGCGGAGCAAACTTCCACTCGTTGAACGCCTTCCGATAGTAAGTAAAAGCTTCAATCCAGGGATCTGTATCAATGTAGCCGCGCACAGTCAGGCCGTCGGGACCAATCGGGACTCCGCCAAGGGACATGGGCATCGGCTGAAGCTGGTAGATGCGGATGACTTGCTCCCAGATGAAGCCCCACATCTCAGGCGTGCCGTCGCCGTCCTCGTCAAACGTGAGTTTTTGGGCTGCGTCTGCCAGTTGTTCCCACGTCCAGCGCTCATCCTCCCCAGGGGGTTCGATGCCCGCTTTCTCAAAGGCGTTGCGATTGTAGAACAGCAACTGGGTCGATGTGCTCACCGGCGCGGAGATGAGATGACCCTCATATGTACCTGCCTTGAGCGAGGACTCCAGCCAGTCCGCCTTCTCCTCCTCAGTGAATACATCATCTAGGGGCAACAGCCAACCACGATACCCGTAGGGGGCGGTCAGAGGCACATCCACAGCCAGTGTATCCGGCTCCGCAGATCCGGCGGCGAGTCGCACCTGAATCTGCTCAAAGAAGGCATTCCAACTCAGGGCCTCGTTCTTCACCTTTAGATCAGGGTTCATCTCCTCAAACAGGGCGATTGTCTCCGCGAAGACATCGTCCGACCAGATGGACAGGTGATTAATCGTGGTCACCTTTTGGGGAGCTGCCGCAGGAGCCTTTTCCGCTGGCTTTGCCGCGGGAGCAGGAGTGGGGGGAGCACAGGCTGCCAGCACGGCCGCGACGGTAGCGCCCGTGGACACTTTTAAGAAATCACGTCGAGTCAGTCTTTTCTCATTCATCCTTTACCCTCCTTACGTAAGAACCAAGCGAGCGTAATTCACTCAACCGTCGTTCGAATGGACCGTCTCTTTGCCGAGATCACCTCCTTATGTCGGTAAAATGCGGATAGCGTCCAGGGCCGCAATGATCTTCTCCAAAAAGGCTGCGCCTTTTCGAGTTTGTCCATTTCCACCAAGAAGGGCACACTCCCAAAGTGCAGTAATTGTTCACCGTTCCCCCACCAGATCATCTTATTGGCCTCTGGTGAGCGATGTGGGTGAAGACACACTCAATACAGGCGTCTGGATCCAAATGCTTTGGCCGCGGATGGCCCTCATCCCCCAGCCCCCCTTCTCGCAGGCATGGGAGAAGGGGGCTTGATTCGGCTTGTGGCGGCAGCGCAGCTAACCCCCTTTACCCCAACGGTGAACAGCTACAAAGTGCACTTCTCTCGCAGGAAAGGTCCTTAGCATGGTATAATGCAGCACGATGTCTGTCTATTAGTATACTATCGAAGCCCACGCCATGTGCGCCCGATCCATGCCATTTTGGGACATAATTGCACGGCGACACCCAGGCCCCGCTCCTGGGTCAGAGGTGCATTACACCCGAGGTTAGCGTAATGAGAATGAACCACCTGGAAGAACAGCCTATGCCCGAGGCCGAGTTCGTTTCACATGTGGCCGATGCTTACGAGCATCTGTATGATCTGGTCTACCTGCGCACGCATCCCTTGCTCGACACCCTTATCCTCTCTCCCCTACCGGCCAAGAAGCGTGCCAGGAGGCTTCATCATGTCCTCCTGGACGCGATCGGAGAGCTGGACCCTGGGCCCCAGGCCCCCATCACTTCCCCCGAGTGGCGCCGCCATCGACTCATGGTGCTGCGCTACATCAAAGGGTTGAACCCCCAGGCAGTAGCAGATCAGCTTGCCATCAGCTTACGCCATTATTACCGCGTCCACAAAACAGCCATTGAGGACGTGGCCGGCCTCCTCTGGGAGCGGTACGTCATTCACCGCCCTGCCGTCACGGAGAGTGAGTCGGTAGCCGGCAGGGAGGTCGCTCCCAACCGTCTTGAGCTGCTCCGGCTGGAGGTCGCCCGCGCAGCCCAGGCGGATCGCTACGCGCGTATTGGAGACGTGATCCAGGGGGTGGTTTCCGTCCTACATAGAAGGCTGCGCGAGCGCGATCTCGAGATCCGCTCGCTACTTCCCCCATCACTACCCGGCACCTCCATCGATCAGAGCCTGTTACGGCAAATCCTCCTGGGGATGTTAGGATACCTGATCGAACAAGCACGAGATGCCACGATCCAGTTAACGGCTCAGGTCGAGGAGACGCAGATCACCATATCCATGAGGGTGGATCCTACAGACATCGTTCAGCCGGTGGAGCAAGAGGAAATAGAGGAAAGGCTTTCAGCATTTGAAGAGATGGCCGCACTGGCCGAGGTCCATATCCTGCCAACGTATGCTGGCCGATGCATCGTTGGGTTCGACTTGCAGCTTCCCATCGCTGAACGGATTGTGCTGGTCGTAGACGACAATGAAGACATGCTGGAACTCATCCACAGCTACCTGAGCCCTCATGGGTATCGCGTCATCACAGCACGGACAGCCCAAGACGGCCTTGATAAAGCGATCCGGTTTCGACCATACGCCATCACCCTTGACCTGATGATGCCGGAACAGGACGGCTGGGATCTCTTGCAGGCCCTGCTCAACCGCCCCGAGACCTGCCAGATCCCCGTCGTCATTTGCTCCGTCTTAAAACAGAAGGAGCTAGCCCTCTCGTTGGGCGCGACGGCTTTCCTGGCCAAACCTATCACGG
>JAGHDS010000106.1 GCA_021159845.1 Anaerolineae bacterium | reverse complement strand
CGACGCCTTGCCGACCTGGAGAACGCCCCCGACTTACCCCCAGCTCCCGATCCGGTCGACGAACAAGCGGCCGAGGCGGCCCAAAAGCAACGTTCGCATCTCCTCTACCTCGCCCGGTGGTACCGCGACTGGTACTTGGACATCCTGCATTCATTCCGGGAACGCTACAACCGCGACCTCGTCGGAGCATTCCGGCATCTGCAAGAGTTGGGGGTGCTGGATGTGCTGACCTCGATGGCAACCCACTGCTATACGCCGCTCTTAGAGCGAGATTCCAGCATCTACGGCCAGCTCCGCACAGGAGTGGAGACCACGCACCGACATATGGGGCGATTCTCCAAAGGGATCTGGCTACCGGAGTGCGGATATCGCCCGGCCTACATCAAGGAGGAGGCCGGGCGGAGCTATGTGAAGCCGGGCATCGAGGAATTCCTGGCCGATTTCGACATCGATTACTTCTTCACGGATACCCACGTCATCGAGGGCGGAGCCGTGGTAGGCAAAGCGGCTGGAGATGCCGTTGGCCCGTATGGCGCCATTCCCAAACGCAAGCTCATCGTGCGCGAATATCGGCATCCCCGGGCGCGCTCGGGCACGACTTTCCGCCCCTACTACGTGAGCGGCGCCGATGTCGCCGTATTCGGTCGGGATGAGCGCACGGGTATGCAGGTCTGGTCGGCCTCCCACGGCTACCCCGGCGACTTCCTCTACCGCGAATTCCATCGTAAAGATGATGTCTCCGGCATCCAATACTGGCGCATCACAGGGGCACGCGTCGATCTGGGCCAGAAGGAACTGTACGATCCATATCCGGCGTTCCGGCAGGTGAACGTTCACGCGGACCACTTCGTGGGCCTGGTACGGGACCGGCTGGCGGAGTACCACGACCGCACGGGGGAGTACGGGGTCATCGTCTCCGCCTACGACACGGAGCTGTTCGGGCATTGGTGGTTCGAGGGAATCGCATGGCTGAAGGAGGTACTCCGACGTCTGGGGCAGCATCCAGAGGTCGAACTGACTACGGCGCGGGGCTATCTAGAGGCACACCCGCCGGAGGAGGTTCTGGAGATACCGGAAAGCTCATGGGGGAACGGTGGTGGGCACTGGACCTGGCTGAACCCGGACACGGAGTGGATGTGGCCGCTGATCCACGCCGCCGAGCGCATCATGGAGGAACTGGTCGAACGCTACCCGGCGGCGGAAGGAGAGATGGCGGAGCTGCTAAACCAGGCCGCCCGCGAGCTGCTGCTGCTGGAATCGAGTGACTGGCCATTCCTGGTGACGACGGGACAGGCGCGGGAGTACGCCATCAACCGCTTCCAGGGGCACCTGGCGCGATTCAATCGCCTGGTCAACGTCGCGCGGCGAGGGTATCTGAACGACGAGGACCGGTATTTCCTGCACCAGACCGAGGAGCTGGACAATCCGTTCCCCGATATCGACTATCGCATCTTCCGTAACCGTGAGCAGATCGACCGTGATCATTCGACCGCGTCCTCGTGACCCACGCAGACGACATTGCCGCGCTCAGGGACAGTACCGTGGCCGAACCGAACTGGAAGCGCTATCTCACAGATTACAATGAGGGACTGGGGCTGGTCTACGAACGATTCGTCCTTAACGACTTCCTGGACCACCTGCGCCGCCGATACGAGATTCATACCGTGCTGGAAGCGCCCATGTACGGTATGGCGGGCGTCAGCGGGATCAATAGCGTTGTCCTGGCCCAAGCAGGCTGCGATGTCACGCTGGTAGATGATGAGCCGGAGCGGCTGGCTGGCGTCCAGCGTATCTGGGACGAATTGGGCCTGGATGTGGCGCTGGTAGATGTGAGCGAGTCCGGGTGGTATCCCCTGCCCTTCGATGATGCCAGCTTCGACTTGTGTTGGGAGTGGGCCGGGCTCTGGTACCTGCCTGACCCCGAACGGGTGCTGCGGGAGTTGGTCCGGTGTGCGCGCAAGGTCGTGTTCGTCGCCATGCCGAACCGCTGGCAGGTGGGCTATTTCATGCGCAAGTACCTCCTCGACCGTGATTTCTTTCGGACGGTGGACGAGCGGTGGACGGAGATGGGGCGCATCCGTCGGGTGATCGAGTCCGCCGGTGCCCGGGTGGTCGAACAAGGGGTGCTGGACGTACCTCCCTGGCCAGATACGGTGATGCCCGCCAGTGAGGTGCTAAGCCGACTAGGTATCCGCTCGCGGCGGCTAAATGCTCAGTTCACAGGCCAGAACTGGCGCTGGTCCACGATGGCTTACTACCTCGGGCAGGAGCCCGATTTATACGATCGTGTTATGCGCTATGCGTGGCTGGATCGCGCCCGGCTGCCCTGGCAGCTCAAGGCCGTATGGGCGCACCACCGATACTTGATCGCGATTCCCGACTGATGATGCTATGAGATCACGTCTCCGTCAGGTTCCACGGCTCGGGCCGCTCTTCCTGCTGCTCCTTGTGGCGGCGGCCTTTCGGCTGTGGCAGATCGGCACCATTCCTCCTGGTCTCTTCGGTGATGAGGCGGCCGACGGGCTGGACGCCCTGGATGTACTCGCCGGCCGAGGTCAGGTCTTCTTCCCCGCCAATTACGGCCGCGAGGGCCTGCACATGTTTCTTGTGGCCTTCAGTTTCCTCCTCCTCGGCGTCAACGAGCTGGCGCTGCGCTTCCCCTCGATCGTTGCCGGGCTGGTCACCGTGCCGATGACGTACTGGCTGGGCAAAGAACTGTTGAAACGCACCCCACTGGAAGACAGCCCGGTGCCGCTACTGGCGGCCGGATTCCTGGCCACCAGCTTCTGGCATGTGCACTTCAGCCGCTTCGGCGTGAGGGGAGTATTCACACCGCTGATGACGACGATTGCCTTCTGGGCCTTCTGGAAGGGAATCAATCGCCGAGACTGGCGTTGGCTGGCCGGCTCAGGCATCGCGCTGGGGATCGGCCTGTACTTCTACACAGCAGCCCGCCTGGTCCCTGTCTTCCTGGGCCTCTATCTCCTCATCGAGTGGTGGATCAACGACCGCAACGGCCGGCCGTCCATCCTGCGTCGGCTCTTCGGTGGCGTCGCGGCCATGTACGCGGCCGCCATCATCGTTGCTGTCCCCCTGTTACGCTATTTTCTCCAACATCCCGGAAGCTTCACGTCCCGAGCCGGTGAGGTCTTCGTCGGAAACCCGCGCGTCAGCTCTGGTAACCCGATCATTAAATCACTGCTGGCGCTCGTCGGCAATACCCTGCAATTCTTCATAGCCGGTCTGGGAGACAGGGATTGGTTCTACAACCTGCCCGGCAGGCCGGTTTTCGATATCATCACGGGCGTGTTGGCCATTGTCGGCGTGATCTATCTAGTCCAGCGATGGCGACGGCGTCGGTATCTGTTCCTGCTGCTCTGGTGGCCGGTGATGCTGATCCCCACCTTCCTGGCTGTGGATCGCATACCGGCGCTGCCGCGGGCGTTAGGCGTACTGCCTGGCCTCTACTTCTTCCCGGCGATCGGCGCCTGGTATGCGGCGACATGGGCACAGGAGCGGGTTAGCCCCCGCGACCGTCAGGTGGTGCTCATAGGGGCACTGGCGGGAGCGCTGATCTTCCACGCCACCATGAGCTGGTGGGATTACTTCGTGACCTGGGGACATTCAGCCGGCGCATTCGACGCGTTCGATGGAGACGTCGTGGCAGCCGCTCACTGGCTGAATCGCCATCCGCCCAGCGGGCTGGCATACATCTCGTCTGATCTCTATCGGCATCCCTCGTTCATGCTCCTGTACGAGAAAGTTCCATTGACCGAGTTCTTTGACCGACGCGATCCCCACCTGCGGTGGTTCGACGCCCGGGAGGCCATGCTCATGCCCCCTCCGGATGGGGCGATCTACTTGCTGGGCAACTCCGCCATGCCAGACCCGAAACGATTGCAGCGCTTACTGCCTGTCATGACCCCTCTGGCGGTAATGAAAGGCCCGGGAGATAAGCCCAGGCTGGCAATTTACCGGGTCGACCGGGGAGG
>JAGHDS010000140.1 GCA_021159845.1 Anaerolineae bacterium | reverse complement strand
GTCCCGTATGGTGGGGTCCAGGCTCTTCTCCTGAAGCACCCGAAACCCATCCTTCCCTGGCATGATCAGATCCAGCAACATGACATCGGGATGTCGCTGTCGCAGTAGATGCAGGGCCTGTTGTCCACTCTTCGCCTGCAAGACCCGATAAGTGCGCTGAGTGGCCGAGAGCATACGTGTAAAGAGCTGCAGCTGTCCCGGTTCGTCATCCACAAGGAGCACCGTCCTTACATCTCTACCCAGGTCTTCCAAAGCGGAGAGCAACTTCCCGCGTGTGATCGGCTTCAAGAGATAGCGTGCAACGCCCAACTGCTTGGCGGCTTCGTCTTCCCCCGGCACCCAGCAGCTCATCACAGGTATGCCGTATGGAAGATCCGCCAGCTGCTCCACCGCCATTGAGATGTCCTCGAATGGGGAGGCATTGACGATCAATGCCCGAGCCGGCGAACGCCTCAAAGCGCGTATTGCCTCCTCGACGCTCCGGACGGCGACGATCTCAACGTCATCCGCATAGCGGCTGAACAGCCGCTGTAGCATCTTCCCTCGCTCCAGTAAGACGAAGCGAGGGACCACCACCGGCGCGGGAGCCTTAGATCGCCTGGTGCGGATCCGGTACTCGTATCTACTATATGGACTAAACCACCGACTGACGCCATCGCCAGCGCGTGCGGTGGAAACAGGGAGGACGGGCTCTATCGGCAAGCTGAAAGTGATCATCGTGCCGGCCCCGCCTCTATCTATCCCACCCCGATCTCGCAAGACCTCCTCAGGTAAGGGGCTCTCTATCCATATCCTCCCCCCGTGCATCTCCACAAAACGCTTGCTGATACTTAATCCCAGGCCGCTACCGCCGCAGCGACGACGGAGGAAGCTATCTGCCTGTTGGAAGGGCTCGAAAAGCCGATCCCGATCCGCGGGGGAGATGCCAGGCCCAGTGTCGCTCACGCTGATCATCACGCGATCCTCTTCACGCCATACTCTCACCCAGGCCCCTCCCTGGTCAGTGAATCGGCCAGCGTTGCTCAGCAAGTTGATCACCACCTGGCGGATACGCGTTCGGTCACAGAAGATCGCAGGCAGGTCAGGGGGAAGCTCTGCCTCTAAAGAGAGTCCTTTCGACTTAAACAAAGGCTCCACGATTTGAGTGGCCTCCCCCACGATCTCATAAAGAGACGCCCATTCCTTGCTCAACGCCATACGCCCGGCCTCGATCTGACTCAAATCCAACACGTCGTCCACCAGTTTGGCTAAATGCTGACTGTTACGCTGGATGACGGCGATGTCGGCGAGAAGAGCAGGCGGCAGCTTATCGCCATAGACCTGGGGCGATTCGGTGATCATCTCGCTGAAGCCAATGATCATGTTCAACGGCGTGCGCAGCTCGTGGCTCACATTCGCCACGAATTCCTCTTTCGCCCGGCGTGCCTCCTCGGCGACGCGGTACATCGCCTTTAGCTGGTCCGATAACCGGGCCAGCTCCTTATTCGCCTGGATCAGGTCTTCCTGAACCTGCCGGAGCTCCACCTGCCGGTCGCGAGCCTCGTCCATCTTCCGTCGAGCCTGTTCGAAGCTGAACAGCGACCATTGGGTCACGGTGAGAAGCGTTTGAGTGGCAGCCCCACCAAGCAGCCCGGTGAACATCCCCCCGACAACGATGGCGACCGCGTACCCTCTGGACAACGAGATCCACCCCAGGCCAGGCCCGATCCCCAACACCAGACCAATCACCAGGCCCTCCGCGAGCAACCCGGCCGGCCAACTCAGAGTGACAGAAGCCATAAGCGGCAGTAGAGCGTATAGAAATGCCGCCTCCGGTACTCGGAACCAATAGATGACAAGCGTGATGGCTGTCATGATCCCGAGATGCCAGGCCGCCTGGGCGACGAGATAATGCTCCCGGAGTAACCACAGGGCGAGAACGCAAGATGAGATCACTATTCCGGTGAGGGGGAGGAAGGTAAGGCCCAGGTGCCTTCCCACCTCATCTGCGATCAGGAATTGCCAGGCTAAACAGACCCCGCCCGTGATGAAGATAACGTTGCGAGACGTAGATCGCAGCAGGTCAGTTACAGAAGAGACGAAACCGGGATCCGATTCCACAGATATGCGCAATGCGTGCCACATGGGGACCTCCATCTCCAAACACACCGAAGCTGTCAGGCACGCGGGGGGACAGAAACGTCGACGAGCGATACTTCGCGAGGGAGCTTCTCGCCCCCTCGTAGGGAGCACGATATCACTATGCTCCCTACGAGAGGATCACCACATGAACGGTATGTAGCTGCGCAGTGGAAGCTACTCGATTCCGCCAGACGCCAGCTCATACTTACCCTGCACGCCCTTCACCACCACCTGGGCAGCGCCATGGCTAAAGTAGCTGCCGAAGGCACGCGCCAGCCGGCGGGCTTCGTCCGGGTATTCGTCGATCAGGTTCCGCCGCTCACGCGGGTCCTCGGCCAGATTGTACAACTCGTCCGGCTCCCCCTCCGGCCGTCGGATGTAGCTCCACGTCTTATCGCGAACACACCGATCGGGCGCTTCGTGGTAGCCAGTAATGATGACATCGCGATGCTCATCCGCATCACCCCGCAGCACCGGCAGGAAGCTACGACCATGCATGGCTGAGGTGTTATGAGCAAGGCCCAGCAGGTCGAGGACGGTGGGCAATACGTCATGGAACTGGACAATGGCCTGAGTACGCCGCGCCCCCTCACCGCCGGGCAGCCGAATCATGAAGGGAACCTTCAATAGCTCGCTGTACATCCGGTCGCCGCCCTTCAGGAATTTGCCATGATCGGCCAGAGGGTGGCCATGATCCGCCAGCAGGACGATCACGGAATCGTCGTAATAGCCCAGATCCCTGAGCGCCTCGAACAATCGGCCCAGACAGTGATCCACAAAGGCCGCCTCCCCCGCATACAGCCCCCGAATGTGTCGAATCTCCTCGGGGGTGGCCCAGTCTTCTACCGGTCCTCCCATAGGCATAATCAACCGCTTGCCATTGTAATTAGGATCGGTATAAGTATCGAACTGTGGCAGCGGATCCCAGGGCTCATGGGGATCAAAGGAATCGATCCAAAGGAAGATGCGATCTTTCTCCCGGTTCTTCTTGAGCCAATCAATGGCCTCATCGACTACCTTGGCCGGGAACCAGTCCTCCTCCTTGGTAAAATCATCCGTGTTGGCGAGAAACTGCGCCACCCGGCCGCGCCATACCTCATCGTAATGTTCGTTGACGTAATCGTCCAGGTTGCGGCGCGGGGTATGCGAAGTCCACGGGTCGTACTCCTGGCCGCGTATCCAGCGATAGGCATGAAAACCGCGGTGGAAATTCATGCCCGGTGCACGGTAATGGTAGCAGTCTGAGATGAGACCGCACGTATACCCTTCTGCCCGCAATATTTCAGCGACAGAGATGTCCTCCTTCGTCAATGGTTGCCAGGGTCGGAAGGGCAGCGTGGCCTGTCCCGTGAACAATTGCGTGCGCACCGGAAGGGTGGGCAACGCCTCTGGGTAGGCGTTATCGAAGACGATAGACTCCCGGGCACATGCATCCAG
>JAGHDS010000451.1 GCA_021159845.1 Anaerolineae bacterium | reverse complement strand
GTATCGTCGTGGGCTCGTACACGCTCGAGATCGGCGGGGTGGATGCCAGGCCGCCGGAGGACATGCCGTATCTGAGGCGATTCGCCATCGCGGACGAGAACGACGTGCGGATCGCCAACCCGGCCCAGGTAGACGCTGTGCGCGAGCGCATCCGCCAGGCGGTGGACGCCCGGGATACGCTGGGGGGCGTGATCGAGGTGGTGGCGCTGAACGTGCCGCCAGGGCTGGGTTCCCACGTCCACTGGGATCGACGGCTGGACGCCCGGCTGGCCTGGGCGCTGATGTCCGTACAGGCCATGAAAGGCGTGGAGATCGGCCCCGCGTTTGAGAACGCGCGACGGCCGGGCACGCAAGTGCACGACGAGATCCTTCTGGAGGACGGCCGGCTGGTACGGCGGACCAACCGCGCTGGCGGCTTCGAGGGGGGCATCACCACCGGCGAGCCAATCGTCGCCCGCGTGGCCATGAAGCCCATCTCCACCACGCTGAACCCGCTACGATCGGTGGATCTGGCCACGGGTGAGCCTGCAACGACGGGCTACGAACGGTCGGATTTCTGCGCCGTGCCCCGGGCTGGCGTCGTGCTGGAGGCCATGACCTGTTTCATCCTGGCCGATGCGCTGGTCGAGAAGCTGGGGGGAGATAGCATTGCGGAGATGCGACCACGGTTCCAGGCGTTGCGCCAGGCCCGGCTGGAAGATTTGACGATGGACGGCAAGCCGTGGCGATTTGGATATACGACACTGGAATAGCCAATGGCCTCGCACGGCTTCAGTGCCCCAGTTTCTCGGAGAAGGCGGGGATCTTGATCATTGTCCGGAAGAGCATCGTCTCTTCGCTAAGAATAAGATCTATTGTATAATGGCTTCGGATGCGTGAGGAGAGCGGCGATGAATAGCGAGCTTTACTTTCTCTTGAAACGTGGCTTTCCAGAGCACTTCGGCCTCATACGCTTCTCGTCTAGGAGGGTACACGAATGCGACAGGTGATCATCTATCCTGGCGAGGACGGATATTGGGTAGCCGAGTGCCCGTCATTGCCTGGATGCATTAGCCAGGGCAAGACGAAAGAGGAGGCCATCCGGAACATTCGCGAAGCGATCAACGAATACATCATCGCTCTTGAGGAAGACGGGCTCCCGGTACCAGAGGAGCGATTCGAAGTACTCACTGTAATCGTATGAGCAAGCTGCCAGTCATCTCCGGACGCGAATGCGCTCGCGCACTTCAGAAGGCCGGCTTTTACATAAGGCGACAAAAGGGGAGCCATCTTATCATGAGAAGCGACGAGCCGTTCGCTCAAGTGGTCGTGCCCGACCACAAAACTCTCGATCGGGGCACGCTTAGAGCCATCATTCGGCAAGCAAACCTTACCGTGGAAGAGTTCCTTCGACTTCTCGAGTGATGTTGGGTACACAACATATGATGGACGAAGATCGAAATATCATCCTGACCGGCTTCATGGGCACGGGGAAGACGACGATCGGCCAACTCATAGCTCGACGGCTGCGCCGGAAGTTCGTCGATATGGACGCGATCATCGAGGAACGCACCGGCATGAGCATTCCACAGATCTTCCGGGAGCAAGGCGAAGAGGCCTTCCGCCGCCTGGAAAGCGAGCTCTGCCGGGAACTCGCTGCCCAGTCCGGACTGGTCATCGCCACCGGCGGCGGCGCGCTGATCAACGCGGAGAACCGCGCCGCCCTAGGCGCCACCGGCGATATCATCTGCCTGCGCGCCTCGGTAGACGCCATCATGGCACGTGTGGGAACCAGCATGGATCGCCCTAAGCTAGATGGTACCGACCGCCGCGCCCGTATCGAGGCACTGCTGGACGAACGCGCGGCCGCGTATGACGCCATCCAGATCCAATTGGACACCAGCGACGTTACCCCGGAAGAAGCGGTGGAGCGCGCCCTGGCGCTCCTATGGGACCTCCCCCAGGCCCGTCGTCTGCCCGTCCACGCACCCGGTGGGTACATATACGACATCATCTTGGGCGAGGGCTTACTCAACCGCGCGGGCGAGCTGCTCACCCGCCGACTGCCCCCTGGGCTGGCCGCCGTCGTCACCAACCCGGACGTTGGCCGCCACTGGGCCCAGCCCCTCCTCGACGCGCTGAGCGAGGCCGGCTTCACTCCTACCCTGATCGAGATCCCCGCGGGCGAGGAACACAAGACGTTGGAGACCGTGCGCACGCTGTATGATCACTTCCTCGCGGCCGGGCTCGACCGCGGCAGCCCGATCATCGCCCTGGGCGGCGGCGTGGTAGGGGACATTACCGGCTTCGCCGCGGCGACGTACCTGCGCGGCGTCCCCTTCGTCCAGATCCCCACGACGCTGCTCAGCATGATCGACGCATCCGTCGGCGGCAAGGTCGGCGTCGACCTGCCCCAGGGGAAGAACCTGGTGGGTGCCTTCAAACAGCCGGAGATGGTGATCATCGACCCGCTCACGCTGCGCACGCTTCCGGCCGAGGAATTCCGCGCCGGCCTGGCCGAGGTCGTCAAGCACGGCATCATCGGATCGCCCAGGCTGTTCCACCAGATGGAGGGACGAGGCCCCCGCGATCTGACATCCCTCATCGCCGACGCGGTGCGCGTCAAGATCGGGGTTGTGGAGGAGGACCCGTTTGAGCATGGCCGACGCGCCGTTCTTAACCTCGGCCACACCTTCGGCCACGCGCTGGAGCAGCTTTCCGGCTACCAGATGCGCCACGGGGAAGCGGTGAGCGTGGGAATAGTGGCCGCCGCCCATCTGGCGACTATCCTGGGACGCGCTGACCCGGCTCTCACTGAGAGACTTCACCACTTACTGGAACGCCTCGGGCTCCCCGTCCGGGCTCAAGGATACGCAGCCGAGGCCCTATACGCAGCCATGCGGACGGACAAGAAACGGGTGCGAGGGAAACTACGCTTCGTTATACCGGAGGACATCGGCCGGGTGACCGTGACGGACGAAGCGTCTCCAGAGCAGATTCAAGGAGCATTGCGCGCCATCGGGGCCGAATAGCCGGACAGGATCTATGCCTTCCTTAAGCGAGCTTACCTCATAACCATTCCAGCAAGTCAAACACGGAATCCACAACCAGGTCGGCGTGGTTGAAATCCTCCCGCCGTCCGAACCCGGAGAGCACGGCGACCGCCAAAGCGCCTGCAGCCCGGGCGGCCGTGATATCCACTGGCGAATCCCCCACCACGACACAATGCTCTACATCCACCCCCACCCCCTCGGCCGCGTGCAAGATAGGACCGGGGTGAGGCTTCACGTGTGGGTAGTTATCCCGCGCCACAATGACCCCCACGCAGCCATCCAGCCCGTTCTGACGGACAAACTGCCGGACCTCCTGCAACCGGCGCGTCGTCACGATCCCAATCCGATAGTGCTCTTGCAGATGCCGGAGTGCCTCGACCGCCCCCGGGACAGGCACGAACGCCTCGGGTGATGGGTACCCTAACACCCGGGCTAGCCGCTCCGCCCACCCCAACGCCCGCTCATCCATAGACCATCGATCCAGACAGGCGATGACCGTGTTAATCGGCCCTTCCAGCCGGCTGAGCCACCAGCGAACAGCGTGCTCCGGCTCCAGGGCCGGGATCACCCGCTTGAGCGGAGCGATCCGCGTCGCCCACACGTGTACGATCTCATCATCGGTTTCCACCAGTGTGCCATCCAGATCGAACAGCAAGGCCTCAACCGGGCGACCGTACAACAGCCCACGCCATTTCACCGGCAGGTCGGGTGGAGAAGGCAGCGGCTCGAATGGCTCCTCGTCAAGGAGTTTGGCAACGATGTATCCGATAATCACGCGCAACGAGGCGATGGTTGGCGAGGCTAGCAGCATTCCCAGTGCACCAGCGACCCGGGCACCAGCGATAATCCCCACGAACACGACCATAGGGTGTAGATGAACGCGGCGTCCCACGATACGCGGGGCGATAAAAATGCCATCCAGTTGGAAGACAGCAACAAAGACCCCGGCGACAAGAACGGCAAACCAGAAATTGCTCAACGGAAGGAGAGAGGAGCCGCGAAAGAGGGCGACCAAGACGGCCAACGCCCCCACCGTGGTAGAGCCAATCGAAGGGATCAACTCCATCACAGCAGCCAACATGCCAAAGGCCACCGCATTCGGCATACCAATGACGGAGAGGACGATGATCAGCGCGGTCCCGACGATAAGTCCCACCGTGAGCTGCCCCCGCACGAACGCGTCCCAGATGGAGACCAGCTCGTGCGCCAGGCGTAATAGCTCCTCTCGATACATCGGCGGGATGTGATCCGCCAGATATCGCGCGATCAGGGCATTATCCTTAACCAACCAAAAGGAGACAACCAGGACGAAGAGGAGCCAGAGCAGGCTGGATGCAACGCCAAAGACGATCGTCACCGCGCTGGTGGCAAAGGGGGACAACAACGCCTGCAACGCCCCCACGATCTGATCAAATAACGCGGACAACTCGACTTGGACGCCGGGGAACAACTGGAAAGGCTGGCCAAGACGTTGCCCGATGTCCTGTATCATCTCCGCCAAGGTGATGCCCAGGGAACGAACCAAGTCTACGAACCAGGGCACCACCAACGCGGGGGCAGACGCCAGGAGGAACAGGAATAGTAGATAGATGATGACGACGACGGCCGTGCGAGGCCACCCGGTGCGCCGTACCAGCCATCGCACCGGGATGTTGAGGAAATAGGCCAAGATCATGGCCACGATTAAAGGATTGATGATCTGACCAAACCGATGAATGAGCCAGACCATCCCCGCCAAGCTGACGATGATGACAATCTGCTTGGTCAACGGGCTCCAGCGTGGTGATGTCGGGCGATCGTTTACAGTCATGCCAACCTAAGCGCGGAACAGGGAACGTCCCCCATCATGGTGAGGAACGAAGCGGCATCCGTCTCACTCTCTCTATTCTATTGAGCACAAGACCTGGCGCTTACAGCAGGATAGCCAGCCCGATAGCTACTCCACCCACCCGACGAGCGCGGGTGGCCAATAGGATAGCCACGCCCGGCCGATGACGTTGTCAATATGCACAGGGCCAAACGCGCGCGAATCATTCGAAGCAGCGCGATTATCCCCCATCACAAACACATGCAGGGGAGGAATCACGATTGGGCCAAACGACTCTTGAGAACGATATACGACGTATGGCTCGTCCAAGGGCTGACCATTGATGTAGACCACACCCTTGCGGATCTCCAGCGTCTCACCAGGAAGGGCAATCACCCGCTTGATAAGCGGTTCCCGATACCCTGGCACATGAATGACCACGATATCGCCCCGGCGCGGCGAATGGAACCGATAGGAGATCTTCTCTACCACCAACCGCTGACTTGTGTGTAAGTTAGGTTCCATGCTCTGGCCATACACCCGAGTCGCCTGCGCCAGGAAGAGCTGGATCACCAGCGCGATGAGGACAGCGGGTAAGATCGTCTCCACCATCTCACGCAGCGCCATCATGACATATCCCACGAAGCCTGCCCGCCGAGAGGGTGGATTGGGTTCCGATTGATCATCCACCACGTGATCTTGCATTCCTTCCATGCCTGTACATCCGCCTTCACGCTAGCCAAATATATAATACGGAATACGGATTGCGGGATGCAGTACATCGCATCCCGCAATAGGAGATGACAACTCTCTCCCAGCCCAGCCTCCTTAACGACGCCGAGACCGACCACCACGCCCACGGTTCCGATCGTTCGAGCGACCACCAGAACGCGAGGATGAACGTCCTGACGAAGATCGTCCTCCCCCACTTCGAAGGCCGCGATCATGTTCACGCGCCTCCTCAGGCGTCCATCCTTCCAGAACAGCCTGTCGGGAAAGCCGGATACGCCCGTTGGAGTCGATGTCCACGACCATCACCATCACCTCATCGCCAACTTTAACCACATCCTCCACCGAGGGCGCTCGATAATCGGCCAACTGTGAGATGTGCACCATCCCATCCACACCCGGCAAGATCTCCACGAACGCGCCGTAAGGCTCCGTGCGCACCACACGCCCCGTATAGATCTTGCCGACCTCCACGTCCTCCGTCAAGGTCTCGATCTCATGAATGGCCGCCGCGCTGGCCGCCTCATCGGTGGCAGCGACGTACACCGTGCCATCCTCCTCGATATCCACCTTGACGTCATAATCCTCCTGGATCTTGCGGATGACCTTACCGCCCGGGCCTATCACCTTGCCGATCTTCTCCGGGTCGATACTGATCGTGATGATCCGGGGAGCGTACTTGGACAGCTCCTTACGCGGCCGCGAGATCACCTGCAACATCTTGTCCAGGATGAACAGACGCCCTTCTCTAGCCTGAGCGAGTGCTTCCTCCAGGATGTCATACGAAAGCCCCTTGATCTTAATGTCCATCTGCAAAGCGGTGATCCCATGCTCCGTGCCAGCAACCTTGAAATCCATATCCCCCAGAGCATCCTCCATGCCCTGGATATCGGTCAAGACGGCATACCGGCCATCCTCATCCGTGATCAACCCCATCGCCACACCAGCGACTGGTGCCTCGATCGGAACGCCCGCATCCATCAACGCCAGCGTACTACCACACACGGACGCCATCGACGTCGAACCGTTCGACGACAAGACCTCCGACACCAACCGGATCGTGTAGGGGAACTTGCTCTCCGGCGGGATCATCGGGAGCAACGCCCGCTCGGCCAACGCGCCATGGCCAATCTCCCGCCGTTTAGGCCCTCGCAGCGGCCAGACCTCACCTGTAGAATAAGGCGGGAAGTTATAATGATGCAAGAAGCGCTTGGTGTCCTCAGGGCTCAGCGTATCCAACGTCTGCGCGTCCCGCAGGGTCCCCAACGTAGCGATCGTCAGCACCTGGGTCTCGCCGCGCATGAAGAGGCCGCTACCATGCACACGGGGCAGCACCCCGACCCGACACATGATCGGCCGGATCGTCTTCGTGTCACGTCCGTCTGGACGCACCCCCTCATCCAGGATGAGCCGTCGCACGGCCTCTCTGAGGAGGGCATCGAAAGCGCTCCCGACCGCCTCAGCCTCGAAGGACTCGCCCAGCGCCTCGATCGTCTCCTCCCGCAGCGCGTCGAGCGCATCGGTGCGTTCGTGCTTGGGCAGCGCCTGCCTCAAGACCTCACGAATGCGCTCCAACACGCGCTCACGCACGGCCTCCTCAACCTCGGTGGGCAGCTCCGGCGGCGTAAATTCCAGCTTCGGCTTTCCCAAGGCCTCTGCCATTTCCTGCTGGACACGGATGACGTCCTGCATCGCCTCGTGCCCCACGCGCATGGCCTCCAGCATCAGGTCCTCGGGGATCTCGTTGGCCCCCGCCTCCACCATTAAGATCGCATCCTCGGTACCCGCCAGGCGCAAGTCAAGCGTGCTGTGCTCCATCTCCTGCATCGTGGGGTTGACGACAAACTCACCATCAATGTAACCAACGCGCACAGCACCCACCGGCCCGGCAAATGGGATATCGGAGATCATCAACGCCGCCGAAGCACCGATAATCCCCAGGATATCCAGATACGTCTTGCCATCAGCCGCTAAAGCGGTAAGGATGATCTGTACATCATTACGGAATCCCTTGGGGAAAAGTGGACGCAACGGCCGATCGACCAGACGGCACAGCAAAACGGCCTCGTCGCTGGGGCGCCCCTCGCGTCGGAAGAAGGAGCCGGGGATCCGACCAGCCGCATACAGCCGTTCCTCAAACTCCACGCTCAAGGGGAAAAAGTCGATGCCCTCGCGAGGGGCTTTGGACGCTGTAGCCGTGCTCAACAGCACGGACTCTCCAGAGCGGATCAGGACGGCTCCCCCAGCCTGGGGAGCCAAAAGCCCTGTCTCAATGATGACCTCATGGTCACCTATGTGCGCAACAAATTTCTTCTCTTCCATTTTTACCTACACTCCCTTTCCTCTAGGCCTTGCGGCATAAGCCCGGCTACGCGAAACACCCACGGCCGCGGACAGCCGTGGGTGCCTGGCTCTGCCCAGAGGTCAGGGACTGGTGACTGTCGCCAAGCGAACGCGAAACCCCGCGCATGATTGGCACCACTCACCAATTCCTAGACCTCTTGACGGGCCAGATGCTCACCAGGCTGCCGACAAGGCCGAAATTTGAGCTGTCTACCAGTCTCCAAGCCCGCCCTACATCCGGCTTACTTGGAGACCACAACAACTCTTCAAAACACAAGACGAGTAGATGGGAAACCGCCGCCGCATCTACTCGTCTTCACACTCTAGAACACACATCACTTACGCAGGCCGAGACGATCAATCAACTCTCGGTACCGACGGTAATCCTTCTTCGCCAAGTACGCCAGATGCCGGCGACGTTGCCCAACCATCTTCAGCAAACCACGGCGGGAATGCTCGTCATGCTTATGCACTTTCAGATGCTCAATCAGATGGTTGATCCGCTCGGTCAAAAGGGCCACCTGAACCTCTGGCGACCCTGTGTCATCCTCGTGTACATGGTATTCCTGAATGATCGCGGACTTCTCCTCCTTCGAAAGAGGCACTTCCCTTCTCCTTTCATCGCTGATAGCCGAGACACCGCTGGAATACCAAGGCGCATGTCCCAGCCCATTGAACGTGAAACGATTATAACATAACGACCTCGCCCGAGCAAATCCCGCCTGTGCGTGCGCCACGAGATGAGTCGTGGATGCGGAAGCCAACGGTGCTACCCATGAGGCCCACGAGGCAACAACACGTGAGAACCCCGGCCCCTCCGGGATGCCGGGGTTCTCACCACGTCGCGCTCCAAATCCGCCCCCCCAGCCGCCAGCTTTCAGTGAATCAGTTCAATATCGTAATCCACAAGCTCCAGGTCC
>JAGHDS010000223.1 GCA_021159845.1 Anaerolineae bacterium | reverse complement strand
GAGACCGTTCATGGGCGGAGAGAAGGGCCTTTCGAAGGGGCTAGCGCCCCTCCGAGCCGTCCCACCTTAAGCCATTGGCGTTCTAGATCGCTCAAATGTTAGAACACTGAAAAGCCCTGTCACCACCTGGTAACGATCTCTTGGCGCACGCACATCTTTCCCGTGCCATTTCACGTGAATTCTGTTATAATGAGAGCCAAAGCAAGGCCAAGTATTCCACTTGGTCCTGACCCTTTTCCCCTCAGCTTTCAGCGAGACGAGTTGTTGGGCTTGGTATTGAGGTATTGAGACGTTTCAGGAAGGAGTGAGGTATGACTTCAGTAGACGACTCCGACCTGCCTGGCCGGCTCATTGCCGTGGAAGGGCTGGATGGCAGTGGGAAGTCGACCCAGATCTACTTATTGCGACGTTGGCTGGAATTGCAGGGCTTGAAAGTCTTCTTCACCGAGTGGAACTCCTCACAGATGGTGCGACGCGCCACCAAGCGGGGCAAGAAGAAGCAACTCCTTACCCCTACGACTTTCTCGCTCATCCACAGCACGGACTTCGCCGATCGGTATGAGCGACAAATATTGCCCCTGATGAAGGCAGGCTTCATTGTCCTGGCGGATCGCTACATCTACACGGCAATGGCACGAGACGTCGTCCGGGGCTGCTCACCCGCCTGGGTGCGAAACCTGTACAGCTTCGCCCGACAGCCGGACATCACGTTCTTCTTCCATGTCTCACTCGATGTCGCGCTGGATCGCATCCTCAGCAACCGCACGCGGCTGAAATACCACGAGGCCGGCATGGACCTGGGCCTATCAACGGACCCGCGGGAGAGCTTCCGGCTATTCCAAGAACGAGTACAGGCACAATATCTGAGCATGGTGGACCAATACGGATTCACGGTGATCGACGCGAACCGTCCAATCGAGGAACAACAGGTAGAAGTGCGCCGCGTCGTCGAGGAGAAGATCGACCTGGCGCGTTTTAGATGGAGGACGCGCCGATGACAATGAACAGATTCTATGGCGAGGGTATCCCCGGCGTCATGCCGGAGAGCTTGATCGGGAAACTTATCGTGATCGAGGGACCGGATGGCAGCGGGCGCTCAACCCAGATCGCTCTGCTGACTGATGTGCTGGAGCGGCGCGGACACGCTGTCGTGAACGTGGGGCTCAGCCGCTCGACCCTGGTCAGCCGGGAGTTAGAGGAGGCCAAGCAAGGGAATGTGCTCAGCCCCACCACGCGCAGCCTCTTCTACGCGACGGACTTCGCCGATCAGCTCGAGAACCGGATCATCCCAGCCCTGAGAGCGGGGTTCATCGTCCTGGCTGATCGATATATATATACGCTTATGGCCCGTGACTTGGTGCGCGGCGCCGACCTCCACTGGCTGGAAGGGCTGTACGGGATCGCCTTGGTGCCAGATGCTGTGTTCTTCCTTCAGGTCAGCGCCCGCAACTTGGTGGAACGAAACTTCCAGAAAACAGGTACGCTGGATTACTGGGAGGCCGGGATGGACCTGGGGCTCTCCCGCGATATCTTCGACTCCTTCGTCAAGTACCAACGGATGTTGCGGGCGGAGTTCAGACGCCTGCAGGAGCGATACGGCTTTGAGGTCATTAACGGTAACCGTTCGATTCGGGCGATCTCACGTGATCTACAAGCCCGGGTAGCGGCTGTGCTGGGGGATGAAGCATGATGGCAGAGACAAAGGATCGCTCGGACACACCCAGGAGAAGGCGATCATCTCGAGCCGCCGACGAAGAGCGGCTGAGACGTGAGCTCGTGGCCGAACTGGAGAGAGTGCGGGCCGATCTGCGAGAATCCGTCGCTGTGTTCCGGGTACGTCTGGAAGGACAGCTGACCCAAGTGCAGGACATACTGCGCTCGCCTGATCCAACAGACGGGGACACGGACAGAAACGCCCGTATCGAGGCACTGGCAACGATGCTGGAGGCCGTGCGCGACCTGCGGGTAAAGCCGGAGAAAGGGCGACGGCGTGACTTCAAGCGATTTGAGGCCTTGATCGAGTCGCTGATAGACCAAGTGCGGTCGTGGTAATCCCCTTTCATTACCTGGCGCAGTTCTCCGCATCCCCTGCAATGGCCAGGCAGAGCAGCTATCAGATGCCCTTAGGGAGGTTGGAACATCATGCCTGAACGAGCAAACCGGCAAGCCCGCCACGTGGTTGGCGTGGATCTTGGCGGCACGAAGATTTTGGCCGCCGTGGTAGACGCGAAGGGACGAATCATCTCGCGAGCAAAGCAGCGAACCCCGGCGGATCGGCCAGTGACGGAGGTCATTACGCGTATCGCGGATACCGTACGCGTTGCCGTGACGGAAGCAGGCCTATTGGTACAAGACATCGCCGCCGTGGGCATCGCGGCCCCGGGCGTTCTGGACGCCGAAGCTGGCGTGGTACGGTTTGCCCCCAACCTCCACTGGCGCGATGTTCCGCTATCCGCCGCACTCCGACAGCAACTGGGTGTACCCGTCTATCTGGAGAATGATGTCAACATGGGAACGTTGGCCGAGCATGCCCTGGGAGCCGGGAGGGGGGCAAAGGATGCGATCGGCATCTTCGTGGGGACAGGGATTGGCGGTGGCATCATCTTGAACGGCAAGCTACATCGAGGACGCAACGGCAGCGCGGGGGAGATCGGCCACATGGTGATCAAGATGGGCGGCCCCCGTTGCGGGTGCGGACGGCGCGGCTGCCTGGAGGCATTGGCGAGCCGCACGGCCATCGTCCGCGACATCCAGAAGGCCATCGACAAAGGCACCAAGAGCATTGTGCCCGAGCTCGTCAAAGGAGACATGAGTCGGCTCACAAGCGGCGTGCTGGCCAAGGCGGTAGCACGAGGAGATAAGCTCACGATCTCCGTGCTCAAGCAGGCGATGAAAAGCCTGGGCATCGCCGTGGGTGGGGTTGTCAACCTGCTAGGCCCGGAGATGGTTATCCTGGGCGGCGGCGTGATCGAAGCGCTGGACGACACCTGGCTGGACCGGGTGCGGAAGACGGCTCGCAAATACGCCATGCCAAATGCTATGGAGGGAGTCAAAATCGTGCGTGCTCAGCTAGGCGACGACGCCGTTGTGCTGGGCGCCGCGGTGATGGCCCGGCAGATGTTAGCCGAGGCGCCACCACGCCGACTGGCCGCGATAGACATCGGAGCGAATTCGGTCCAACTCCTCGTCGGGGCTATCCGCAATGGCCAGATCGAGCAAATCCTGCGGGACGAGGAACGGATCACATTGCTGGGCGAGGGCGAGAGCCGGTCTGGCATGCTGACCCAGGAGGCAATGGAACGCACCCTTGCCGCCATCTCGGAGTTCGCCCTGGAGGCCTCCCGCGACGGCGTTGAGCGCGTGGCGGCCTTCGCCTCCAGCGCTCTACAAAGTGCGAAGAGCGGAGTGGAGTTAGTCGCGCATGTCCAGGAAGAAGGCAAGAGGAGAAGGAG
>JAGHDS010000202.1 GCA_021159845.1 Anaerolineae bacterium | reverse complement strand
GGGCCGAAGCGGGGTGGTACAATGACCATTGCCTACAAGGACGACCTCGCCACCCTGGACCCGGCTATCGGCTATGACTGGACGAACTGGCCGGCCGAGAAGATGGTATTTGACGGCCTGTTGGACTATGATGATACTACCAACCTTGTTCCCCAGCTGGCCGCCGAGATGCCGGAGATCAGCAATAATGCTACCGTGTATACCTTTAAGCTCCGGCATGGTGTGAAGTTCCATAACGGGCGGGAGTTGAAGGCGGAAGACGTTGTGTATTCTATCACCCGGGTTTTGGATCCCAAAACGAAGAGCCCAGGTGCCGGCTTTTTCACTGGCATCAAAGGGGCGGAGGATTTCATCGCCGGCAAGACAGACCACGTTGAGGGCATCAAGGCGTTGGATGATTACACCGTGCAGTTCACGCTCTCCAGCCCGGATGTGACCTTCTTGAATAAGCTGGCTTTGAACTTTGCCTTCATTGTGCCGAAGGAGGAGGTCGAGAAACAGGGAGAGAACTTTGGACATAATCCGGTGGGTACCGGCCCGTTCATCTTCAAAGAATGGATTCCCGGACAGCGGCTGGTGTTTGTGCGCAATCCGAACTACTTCCAGAAGGAATATCCTTATCTGGATAAGGTCATCATCCAAGTTGGGATCACGCCGAATGTCCAGCTCCTACGATTGGAGAAGGGGGATGTGGACTTAATGGGGGATGAGATACCCTCGGCCGATTTCGTTCGCATCTCTCAGGATCCAGCATGGGCCAACCGGTTGGTCCGACAACCGCAGGTCAGCACGATCTATATCGCGCTGAATACTCGTGTGAAACCTTTTGACGATGTCCGGGTACGTCGCGCGATCAACCACGCCATCAATAAGAAGCGCATCATCAAGCTGCTAAACGGCCGAGGGACCGTCGCCAACCAGATCCTGCCGCCGTTGATGCCCGGGTACGATCCTAACTACAAAGGGTACGAGTACAATCCAGAGAAGGCTAAACAGCTTCTGGCGGAGGCTGGCTACCCGAATGGGTTCTCGACCTTCATTGAGTGCATCGCGGTCGATCCGCATCCGAAGCTGTGCGAGTCCTTCCAGCAAGACCTGGCACAGGTAGGCATTAAGCTGGAAATCAAGACGCTTGCTGCCAGCACGGTGATCGAGGACGGGGGCACGGAAGGCAAGGCGCCCATGATCTGGTCGGGTGGGTTGGCCTGGATCCAGGACTATCCTGATCCGGATGACTTCTATGGGCCGATCTTGGGGTGTGGGTCAGCCGTGCCCGGCGGTTGGAACTGGGCGTGGTACTGCAACAAGGATCTGGATGCGAAGGCCGCCGCGGCTTTGGCGATGACCAATCGTGAGGAACGATTGAAGGTGTATCGCGAGATCTTTGCCAAGCTGATGGACGAAGCTGTATGGGTGCCCGTGTACAATGGACAGTATAACATCGCCCACTCGGAGCATCTGCACGGGAAGCCGACCGACTTTGCGCATCCCGAGCATACGATCCGCTACGAGCGGTTGTGGAAGGATTAGCTGTACCTATCAGTGAACACGGGGCGTGCCCTCGGTGAGCTCTCATCGCCTGGAGGCACGCCTCATCTCTATATCTCTGGGAACTTCCTATGGCTGTGGAGAACTTGCAACAAGGACAAGCTACCGTCGCGAATGCTTTGCGGGCGGTCCCTCCATCTCGCGGGCAAAGCATGTTGGTGCTGGCATGGCGTCGATTTCGCCGCGATCGCATGGCGATGGCGGGCGCTTTCATCGTCTTTGTGCTGGTCGGCGTGGCGGTCTTCGCCCCTTACATCGCCCCTCACGATCCGGCGGAACAGTTCGATGATGGGTTGACCATGCAGGGGTTGCCCGTTCCCAGCACGTTGCCGCACAGCACGCGCTTCATTTTGGGCACGGACGCGAACGGCCGCGATCTTTTCTCTCGTATCGTGTACGGGGCTAGAGTCAGCCTGACGGTAGGCGTCCTGGCGAATCTGGTGGCCGTGAGCATCGGTACGCTGCTGGGGGCCATCGCAGGCTATGTACAAGGCTGGGTTGGCGTTGTCATCATGCGATTCACTGAAATGATGATGGCCTTCCCAACGCTGCTCCTGGCCATTGCCCTGGTCGCGATCCTCCGTCCCAGCATGTGGATCATCATTTTCGTCATCGGCGCTGTGTACTGGACCTGGATCGCGCGCGTCATCTATGGGCAGGTGCTGAGCCTGCGCACGCGAGAGTTCATCGAAGCCGCACGCTGCGTCGGGGCGAAGGAGTCGCGCATCATCATGCGCCACTTGTTGCCTCACCTGGTGCCCACGATGATCGTGTGGGGTAGCCTGGGGATTGCCACGAACGTGATGTTGGAAGCATCGCTGAGTTATTTGGGGATCGGCGTCCAGCCGCCAACGCCGAGTTGGGGCGGCATGATCCAGCAGGGACAGGAGTTCTATCGATCCGCACCCTGGTTGATCCTCTACCCGGGCCTCGCCATCATGCTGACCGTGTTCGCCTTCAACCTGTTGGGGGACGGGTTGCGTGACGCGCTGGACCCGGCTCAGCGCAAGAGTATAGGAGGCTAGCGGTATGGCTAAATATATCTTGCGACGCCTGGTCCTGAGCATCCCCGTTC
>JAGHDS010000230.1 GCA_021159845.1 Anaerolineae bacterium | reverse complement strand
ATTCCCCTTCGTGGTCCATGAAGGAGAGCCTGTACCGATCGCGCTCGCCCAGGACGTACGCCTCCAGGACTTCTCGCTGTGGGTCGATCAACCAGTATTCCGGTATCCCTGCTGCTTCATATTCGTAGAACTTCTCGCCTCGATCTCGTCCTACACTCTCAGGCAAGATGATCTCCATGACCAGATCGGCTGCTCCGTTCAGGTACGTAGGCGTCAGGCGGTCCAGGTGCTCGTTGGCGACGTATAGGATGTCGGGCTCCCGGATGCTTTTCTCCAGCCGCATGGCGAAAGGGGCCGGGCGCACAATGCCGGCTCCACTGCTCTCCACATATGGAGAGAGAATGGAGATGAGGAACCGGACGATGTCTTGGTGCGTATCTGAAGCAGGCGACATCGTGATGACTTCCCCTTCCTTCCACTCCGCCAGCGTATCCTCGTCACCCGAGGCCAGGAATTCCTCCGCGGACATCATTCGTGGAGTTTCTGCCTCGTCCGCCTCACGAGGCGGGGCTAGCCCGGCGACTGCTTCGTTCACCGGCATCTCACTTTCCTCCTTCGCCGCCCTGGCTTCGCTTCTCTTGCAACTCCGCCTGCCATTTCTCCAGCAACGATTGCCAGCTCTTGGGTGGGTTCTTGTAATGATGGATAGCCTCTTGCAGCGCCTGGATGGCGTCATCGTGATGCCCCATCGTCCAGAGCGTTTGGGCCTTGTAGTAAATCACCCAGGGGTTCCCCGGCCGCAATGCCAGAGATGCCTGATAGTAACGTAACGCATCCTCATACCGCTTCTGAGCGTGTGAGGTCAGGCCGAGGTAGAAGTCGGGCGCGTAGCTGTCGGGATCGGCTTCCTTCGCTCGATGATACCAGTAGGCGGCTTGGGCGTATTCCTTTCGTGCCCGGTATACCTCTCCGAGCCCTAAGTAAGCGTCCATTCTATCCGGATAACGGCGGATGAGGTCACGATAAATGGCCTTGGCCTTCTCCCACTCCTTCAGATACCGGCGCATCAGCGCCTCCCGATTCAGCAGCCGGTAGTCATCCGGCGGGTAGACCAACTCGGCCCCCTTGTGATACAGCCGGGCGGCCTCGGCCCACTCCCGGGCGCTTTCCATCTCCCGCCCTAGCGTCCACCAGTGGTCGGGATCGCTGTCGTGAGTGGGATACCTGCGCCATCGGTCCTGCAGCCTCAGCCAGCTCTCCGGTGGCTTTTCATACTGGGAAATTGCCTGAGCCAGAACGTTGGCCGCATCCCCACGCCGCCCCATAGCATCCAACGTCACAGCTTTGTAGTATAGCACCCATGCGTTGTGTGGCTTCAATGTCAGGGATTGATCGAAGTAGGCAATTGCTACATCGTACCGTTGTTGCGCTCGAGCGACCAGCCCCAGGTAATAGGGAGGTGCGTAGTGGTTCAGGTCTGCTTGTTGCGCCCGGCGGTACCATTCGGCAGCCTGGTCGTACTGCCGCTGGTAGCGGAACGTCTCTCCCATTGAGATATAGGCGTCCACCCGGCTGGGGTCCAGTACCAGGGCGTGTCGGAAGGCGTCTTGCGCTTGCTCGTACTCCTTGGCCCGGAGCCACATGCTCCCCGACTGCATCCAGAGGCGATACGCGTCCTCCGGCTCGACCAGCTCCGCCTCCTGGCGATACGCCTGGGCTGCCGCTGGCCAGTCCTTTTCCAGATAGGCCAGCCGGGCCAGCGCCTCCCAGTGGTCTGGTCGATCGGCGGGAATCGCATCCGCCGTCCGTTGCCATACGGCTCGCTCCTGCTCGCCGTCTCCCCGGGTGTGGTAAAGGTGGGCTAGCCGCCCGGCCGTCTCGGCGTTCGGCTCATACGCCAGGGCGAGATCATACCATCTAATGGCCGTGTCGATGTCTTGGTTGTGCTCGCTCCAGACGCCGCGCGTCGATCCGTACTCACTGATTTTATCGGCAAAGGGGGTATCCAGCATATGCCCATTCGCGAAGGCGGCTATCGCGGCGAACAGTGTGGTCAGGGTATCCCCTTTATCCTGACGCCATGCTGTCTCGGCGGCGGCCGTATCCCCGCTCAGGCAGGCCAGCGCCCCCTGGTGAAAAGCCCGTCGCGAGTCATGATCCCGGGCGTAATCAAGCCATATCCGCATTCGCTGTAGCATCCTGACGTCATCGCCAGGTTGGCAACCCTTGGATTGTGAAGGTGCAACCGTGTCCATCGTCCATTGCCGTGCTAGCTCGATGTCGAAGGCGTTGATCAGACCCGCTGCCCATATGGCTGGGGTGGACAGGATAAGGGATGGCACAACGATGGCCAGGGCGAGCACTATGGCAACGCTATGGGGATTATAAAGGCCTTTGAATGCTGCCATCTTCGTTCATCCTTCGAGCTTCTGGGTTTTGTGCGTAGGCCGATGGGTATGCTCCGCCACCCCCGCGCGGTGGACACGCGAGCCAATCTGCGCCTGTTTATGGAGAGTCACCCGGAGCGGCGGCTACGACGGGTGACTTTTTGTCGGTCGCTCTCCCCCTGGCTCTACGTGGGAGAGGGGAAAAGCATAGGAGCTTATGCTCCGAGGCCCAACAGGCCCAGAGACTACGAGTCTAACTAAGCGCCCTGATATTTTCAGGAACAGGGGCGGGCGCATCCCCGGGTGTTCCCCGATTGCCGGTTCTTGAAAATCCACATCTGGCGAGGAGCCTGCGTTTAGTCTGTGTAAAGGTCCACCCGATGCGAAGCCCTTATGGATTCGAGCTGCGTCGGCGGATTGCTGGCGATGGAAGCCCGAATGGCCCTTGAGCTACGCCGACCGATTCAGGTCCATGCCCCTGGTAGAGCAAGGAGGGGGGCCGGGTCGCTCAAACGGCCGCTATGATAATGCGTCCCGTTGTTGTAGTCAAATATATTAGTTAACATGGTGGTGGTCTTTTGAGATGCAAGCTCTCTCGCCCGGCATTGATGGCTGATTCACCCGTTTCGTCATAACCAGGCTGTGGCATCCCACCAGCCACGTATGCGCAAAAGCAGTTTGAGGAACCCGGTTTCAAATTCCGCTCTAGGATGGTGTGCGCGAGACCCAGCGCTTGATCGTCGCCGTGAATCCAGTCCCTTTTTGATGTCGCCTGCGGGCTTTTCTCCCGTCTGAGCCTCGCCCGTCTTCAGAGTAGTAGTAATAGTAGTAATAATATTGGCCTGATCCCTTCGTTGAGAGCCGATTCAAGACCGCGCCTAGGAGATTGGCTCCCACTTTCGTGAGCTGCCCTATGGCTTCTCGTACAGCCTCGCGCCGTGTCGTCCCGGCGTCTATGACCACGAGGACGCCATCTACCTGACTGGCCAGCACGGCAGCGTCGGCCGCGACCAAGACGGGGGGGCTGTCGAATAGAACGACGTCGGCCGCCTGTTTGAGTTGCTCGATCAGGTTCCGCATTCGTTGCGAACCCAGTATCTCCGATGGGCTGGGAGGGAGCTTGGGGCCACAGGTGAGGATACGCAGGTTTTCCACACCTGTGTCATACAGGTAATTGTTGATATCAAGCTCCGATGTGAGCAAGGCATTAGCAACCCCTACGTTTCTAGGGACACCGAATATTTTATCCAGGATTGGCCGACGCAGGTCTGTGTCGACGATGATCGTTGAGAAGCCTGCCTGGGCCATCACAACGGCTAGATTGGCAGCCGTGGTACTCTTTCCCTCGTAGGGGTTGCTGCTGGTAACAAGCAGCGTTCGTAGAGGGACGTCTACTGTGGAGAATTGAAGGTTCGTGCGCAGGGTGCGGTATGCTTCCGATACAGGAGATCGGCCATCTTGAGCGGTAACGAGCCGATTCCTGCCATCAGCGGAGCGGAAGCGAATGACGGTCCCCAGTGTGGGCAGTCCCACCAGCTGGTTGACCTCATCCGGCGTTTTGACCGTATCGTCCAGGTATTCGATGAGGAAGACGGCACCCAGGGCTATCATACCGCCCACGATGGCGGCCAGGAGCGTGTT
>JAGHDS010000269.1 GCA_021159845.1 Anaerolineae bacterium | reverse complement strand
GGCGTAACGGCACGATCCGGCTGGATCAGGGGCCGGCCGTGAACGGCGTGCGTCCTGCCGTGGATGTGACGTTGCTGGGGGCCGCGGCCGCGTATGGCCCGCGGGTGGTGGCGGCTGTGTTAACCGGCATGGGAAAGGATGGGACGGATGGGGCGAGGGCGCTGAAGCGAGCCGGAGGGTACGTGTTGGCGGAGCATGAGTCCAGTTGCGTTGTGTATGGAATGCCTCGGAGTATCGTCGAGGAGGGGCTGGCGGACGAGGTAGTCCCAATCGAGGAAATGGCTGATGCCATCGTGCGTTATCTGAGTAAACCTGTGTCTACGGAGCGGGGCCATGAGCGACCGACAGTATCAGTGGGTGTATCGCAAAATTAAGGAGACGACCGGCATCGATCTCTCTGCCTATAAGAGCCAGCAGGCGCATCGCCGTCTTGATTTCTACTTGCGGCGTAGTGGGGCGAAGAGTTGGGCGGAATACTTTCGGCGCGTAGAGCAGAACCCGCAGGAACTTCAGGCGTTGCGGAACTACTTGACGATTAACGTCTCCTGTTTCTTCCGCGATCCTCATAAATTCCGGCAGCTTCAGGAGAGGATATTGCCTCGTCTGGTTCAATCAAATGGTCGGCTGGACATGTGGAGCGCAGGATGCTCGTATGGTGCCGAGGCGTATACTTTGGCCATCATCGCGGATATGATGGGAATTCGATATTACCGGGTTTGGGCGACGGATATCGATCAAGGGGCGCTGGCCAGGGCACGGGCAGGCGGCCCATATACGAGGGAAGATGTGAAGAATATCGCTCCACCTTTGGTTACGAAGTATTTCGATCGTCGAGAGGATGGTTTATATGTGAAGCCGATGCTTCGTAGGCATGTTGCTTTCGAGGAGTTCAACTTGCTGGAGGACGAGGCTCGTAGCCAGTTTGATCTCGTCGTGTGTCGGAACGTCATCATCTATTTCTCAGACGAGGCGAAGCGGAAGGTTTTGATCACGTTGACACGCGCCTTGCGGCCGGGTGGGGTTCTTTTCCTGGGGGGCACGGAAGTCATACCCTCTGCGTTAGCGCGTGCATTAGGGCTTCGGCCGTTGGAGATATCCTTCTATGGCAAGGTGGCTCACGTCATGGAGAGTGCGGCATGAAAGTCAAGCTGATTAATCCGTTCGTGGTCGCGGCAGGCGAGGTCCTCAAAACGGAAGTGCAGGCAGATGTTCGCCGGGGTGAGATTAAGATATTTAAGTCCCCTTATACGCAGGGTGACGTCACGGTACTCTTCACGATCGTGGGGCAGGTGGAGGGTATCGTGATGTATGGGATGACCACCTCTATGGCTCTGGCGTTCACTTCGAAGATGTTGGGGCAGCCGATGGAGGAGCTGGATGATCTGGTGCAGAGTGGGATTGCCGAACTGGGCAATGTGATCACTGGGCGGGCCGTTACCCTGCTGGCTCAGGAAGGGTATATGGCGGATATCTCCGTCCCAACGTTGATTATCGGCTCCGGCGTTGAGATCTCCATACTGGAGTTCCAGCGCTTAGTGATCCCCCTCATCACCCAATACGGTACGTTGAATATCCATTTGGCGCTACGTGAGAAGAGGGATGGGGCGAGAGGATGATCTCGTCGGAGTGGATTCACCACAAGTCTACAAGTCCTTTACATCCCGTTTACAAACGCTGGTACCAATGCCCTATCCAAGGCCCAGGGGAGACGCGGTATAGTAAGGACGCTATTATAGAAGCCTCGACAGAGAGGCGATCTCCAGGTGTGGACCTCGCAAGAAGCTGAAGTGTCCCGCTCTAGATTCTGATCTTGGTCATGGAGGAGGTTGTTCTTATGGCGAGTATCCTGGTGGTGGACGATGATGTTCGTGTGTGCAAGATGATTGAGGATGTGTTGAAGGGGCAGGGACACTTTGTTGTCTCGGCGCATAACGGTTTTGATGGGCTGGAGAAAGCCCGACAGATCTCCCCCGATCTCGTGATCCTCGACGTGAGGTATGCCGTCGGTTACGGACCATCCCTAGCTTAGTGGATGTGCCTGTGATGTTCCTCACGGCACGCGGCATGGTGGATGACCGTATTGAGGGATTCAAAGCGGGAGGGGATGATTACCTGGCTAAGCCCTTCGATCTGCGAGAGATGGAGCTGCGCGTGGAGGCGTTGCTGCGCCGGGCGAAGAAGAACGGTAAGAAGCGCAAGCGGATTAAGGTAGGGGATATGTGCCTGGATATGGACAAGTACCAGGTGGAGGTGAATGGACGCACGGTACAATTGACCCCTGTAGAGTTCGAGTTGCTCTATTATCTGATGAGCCGAGCTGGTGAGGTGGTCTCCGCTGAGAAGCTTCTACAAGAGGTATGGCGCTATTATCCGGGAACTGGTGATCCCACCGTGGTGCGGATGCAGATCAAGAATTTGCGGAATAAGATCGAACCCTCGCCGAAGTCGCCCAGATATATCCGCACTCGTTATCGGTATGGGTATTACGTGCCTGCTTAACGCAGCGCACCATCGTTATAAGAGCATTGAGAGGTACCGGCCACTTTGCGGGGCCGGTTTTTTATGCGGAACGCTCGTGGGGAGCTTCTTATGGGACCTTTACGATGGCTTTACACTCCGTTTACCCTCTTGTGGCTGGCGGCATGTTAATATCTCCGGTGAGAGCAGTGGAAGCGATGGCTGTCCCCATGCCTGCATTGTGATGAGGAGTGCCCGGTGATCTACGTAACTC
>JAGHDS010000520.1 GCA_021159845.1 Anaerolineae bacterium | reverse complement strand
GGTGAACGCTGATGACGCAGAAGAAGCCGATCTACGCAGATGAAAAAGCAAATATAATCATTCCAAGAAGCGTTGTCGCCTTGGCTGTGCTGCACCGCCGCCTATTTTCATCCTTATCGGCGTGCAAGCCGCTCATGGCATCTGCTTCGAAAATAGAAGGAGTTACCCGCAATAGAAGCGGTGATTACCCATAAGTGCGATATGTATGCTTAACATGCCTTTCTCCACCGCAGAGACGCCGAGGACGCAGAGGAACTCTCTTTATTTTCCTTTCCCCTCAGCGCTCTCCGTGACTCCGCGGCGAGATGTGGGTAATCACCGCAATAGAAGCGTTGACATCTCCTGCTTACTGTGCTAGATTGTCTTGTGGTGACTCCCCCTTTCTGAGACTGCACGGGAAGATGCATCATGACTCGCGTGAGGATAAATCCCATCGTCCTACAGTGGGCAAGGCGCCGCGCTGGACTGAGCCTAGAGCAACTAGCGAGAAAAGTAGGCTTAGCCCAGCGGGTTGAAACCATGCATATGTGGGAAGAGGGTCGCGAGCAACCCACCTTCCGCCAAGCACGAGCTTTGGCGCGAGCCTTACACATACCGCTGGGATATCTTTTCCTCTCTGCTCCTCCCCTGATCACGCTGCCCCTGACCGATTTCCGCACACTTCCTGATGTCGAACGTGGTAGATTCAGCCCCGACCTTGAAGACGTGCTCAACGATGCCCTACGCAAGCGCGACTGGCTGCGCGAACGGCGCATTCAAGAAGGTGTTGACCCGCTTCCCTTTGTCGGTCGGTTTAGCCCAGCTGATCCACCTGAACGAATCGCTGAGGACATTCGTCAGACTCTCTCCCTGCCCACTCCCACCGCACGTGATGCCAAAACCTGGACCGAGCACCTGCGGTTACTGGTTCGCCATGCTGAAGCGGCCGGCATCATAGTGCTGCAAAGTGGCATTGTGCTGAACAATTCCAGACGCAGGCTTTCCGTAGCCGAGTTTCGCGGGTTTGCCCTAACCGATGAATACGCACCTCTGATTTTCATCAACGCCCGTGACACGGTTGCTGCACGCATCTTTACACTTGCCCATGAATTGGGCCATCTCTGGACTGGTACGAGTGGTGTTTCTAACCCAGAACTTTCCCCTACACTCTCTCCTGAGACACCAGCCATTGAATATCTATGTAATCGAATCTCCGCCGAGCTGCTCGTCCCTGCCGCTCTGCTTTCCCGGGAGTGGAGGATAGGGCAAGATGCCCTAGAAGCGGCTCAAGAGTTAGCAAAGCGATTCCTCGTAAGTGTCTTCGTCATTCTCATTCGCGGCTACGAATTGACCCTGATCACACAGCAAGAATTCCAGGATGCCCATGCTAAGGCGCAGAGTGAAGTCCGGGATGTCTTATCGAAGGAAAGAGAAAGAGGTGGCGGTAATTTTTATCATAACCTACGTAACCGTAACAGTCTGGTACTACTACGAGAGGTCGCGACGGCTCTAGAAGAAGGTGCCCTGCTATACCGTGAAGCAGCTCGCTTGTTGAACACCCAGCCTCAGACTCTAGTGAATGCCATCGAGCATTGGAGATAGGGCACGGATAAAGATGCTTTATTGCCTAGACACCAATGTGTATATTGAAGCTCATCGTCGATACTATGCCTTCGACATCGTGCCTGGCTTCTGGGATGCGCTGATTGACTCTGCTAAGCAGGGGATTATTTGTAGTCCCCTACCAGTCTACGAGGAACTTATCCGCTCGGAGGACCAACTGGCCGGGTGGGCAAGATATCACAAAGAGACACTCTTTGCCGATCCGGACGAGGCAACTGTTAACGCGTATACTGAGATCGCTGACTTAGTTGTCCTCCATTATGAACCCCAGCATGTTCAGGTCTTCCTAGATGGAGCAGATCCGTGGGTGATTGCCTCTGCTAAGGTACATGAACTAGCCGTCGTTACTATGGAAGGTTTGAAATCTGAGCAAACAAATCCGAAGTCAGGACGGGTGCGAGGAAAGATCCAAATCCCGAATGTGTGTCGCCGAGTTGGGGTGAAGCACATCAATACCTTTGACTTGTTGCGTGCCCTGAAATGTACTTTCAAGTGAGTCGTTGTTTGATACCAGTTTATTGACGTTCACTATGTTTCCCTCACCGTGGTCATGGACCATCCGGTTTAGCAGCATTCGTTGTTAGGTTGTCGACTGGTTAGAATGGATCCCTCCGATCATTCAGCCGCTTTTGGAAACCGATGACGATTACGGGTGCTATAGAGCCCGTACTCCAGAGGAATACCCGCCTTAAGCATGAGATACTCTGCCCATTCGGCCTGCTCCTTCTTCACGTTGAAGAAGATGTCATTGTTCGCGATGCCACGGCCGCTGATCTCAATACCCTTCTCGCGCAGAATGGCTTCAATCTCGGCGCCAGTCCATCCGGCGTCATAAGGGATGTAGAAAGTCCAGGAATCCGTAGCCCAAATCCAGCTCCAAATCCTATGCCAAAGCGATTTTCGAGCGTGTTTCTGCCTATTCACTGTTGTGGCCGATGTGGATCCAAAGTTTCCCAACCGATCAATGATTCGATCCAGCCATCCAATCCATGTTTCGACCGCATCAAGCATACGGAATCCTCCATAGACGTATTACGAACGCATGTTCTACCCATCATTATAGCACAATATATCCCAGATGTGTCATCCAGTATCCCAAGATTTTTGCTGACTTATCCCAAACGAAGCGCTCGCAGAGAGCAGGAGGGTCAAGGGTGTCATTCATCCTCAAGTCCCTTAGCGAGCCATATGCGCGTTGGACGTTTCTAGCCATAGGCTTGTTAGCCGGGTTCTGTCTTGCCGACATCACTTGGTGGTTTCGATGGACCAGAGGCATGATCAGACGCCCTACGGAAGCCCAGGCGGAGATAGAGGATATCAGAAAACGGGCAGCAAGTGCTCGGCGTGCTGGGATTACGCAAGGGTGCCCGAGAGTACTGCTGAGGTTAATGGTCTTAATCGCCTGTCTCGGCCTGATTTTCTGGGCGTGGATCAAAGGCTCTCTATGATGGTGGAGCAGGATACTAAACTGACGTGATGAGCCAGCATGCCAGACCCAGAACTCATATGCACTGGAAGTCATGGCGCATCCTCCGACGGTGAATATAGCAAGTTCTCCAGGAACTCCTCCCAGCTCTTCCCCGCCGCTTTGCGGGCTTCATTGAGTTGATCCCTCAGCTCGATCGGGATGCTGATGGATGCTCGTCGACGGCGGCGCTTCTGTGGGTGCCGCCGCACGATGCGCTCCGTATGCGGGTCGATGACGACGACCAAGCTGTTCGGCCCCTTCCCGTAGCACCGCCCGACGTGGATCCCGCCGCAGTCCGGGCATGCCTCCACCTCGTATGTCTTGATCGGCTCCAGGCCCAGGGCTACTCGCAGGCGGTTCTCCGTCGCCAGGCTGACGTTCTCATGGCGCTCGCGTAACACATCGGACAACGTGGCAGCGAATGAGGCCGGGAAGCCGAGTTCCTGGGCGAGTTGGCGGAGATTGCCTTTCTTGCGTTTTCGGAGCGTTTCGATGGTATCAGGTCTTACCATGTGCATGACACCGGTTATGCCGCTCCTGATGCCTGTAGGATTGTCCTACGGGATGTCACAACGGAAAGCCAGGACATACCATCAATGCGGGATCGTGTTCTCGCTGATCTGCTGACATGTGGAGATGGGGTCCCGTCCGTTGTGCCGGTAGCCACGCTGCTCGTCGGCTTTCAACTTGGCCAGGATGGTGTCGGCGTCAAGGTTGAGCAGCGAGCCGATGGCCAGGCCGACGATCATGGCGTCGGCCCACTCCTCTCGCAGGCGCTGGCGATCTTTGCCGCCATCTTTGGCCAAGCGCTGGCAGAACTCACCTACTTCCCCGGCCCAGCGCATGGCCTGCTCGATTACCATGACGTCCACTTCCTCGACCGGTGAGTAGTTGCCGAGGAACCCCCTGCGGTGCAGGCTGGCAACGACCTCGGCCTTGAGTCCCTGTAGGTCCATCATGCTTTCTTGGCCTCTCCCTCATGCGCATGGTATTCGCAGCGGAGGTGTGTCATGCCGTTGCCGGTGTAGTGCCGGGATTGGCCCACCAGGATCGCCTCACCACAGATTGCGCATATGCCAATCGGCGTTCCGATCGGTGCCCGGTGTGATGCTATGATCGCCATTATGCGCTGCTTCTGTTTGCTGGGTGTGATGCTCGCCCAGGGATGTCGTCCCTGGAGAGAACGATGGGTTGTCATGGTCATGCTCCTCTGCGGTCAGTGCTCGATCAGCTCGGCGTACGCGTCCGGGACGTATTTGCGGCGTCGCTCGTCGGCCTCGTCAATCTCGCTCACGTGCCGGCGATAGAGCGGGCTGGCGCGGTCGCGCTCAGTGAGCTCGCCAGCGTCGAAGTGCCGGTCGCACCGGGAGACAAGTGCGCCGGGGCCGCTCACCTTGCCGGCCTCCAGGTCCCGGCGCCAGGCGAAGACCTGACGCAGGAGCCACGAGAACGTGTGTTCGCCAGCGAGACGTCGGGCCTGTTTCTCGCTGAGGCCGACTTCGGGGTCGGTGAGGAGCCGGAAGCCGCGTGCGGACTCCTCGGG
>JAGHDS010000497.1 GCA_021159845.1 Anaerolineae bacterium | reverse complement strand
TCGTTGCTGATTGATCCCAAGGGGGATATTACCAATCTGCTGCTCACATTCCCGGATCTGAGCCCGGAGGCGTTCCGCCCCTGGGTGAACCCCGATGATGCCCGTCGCAAGGGGGTTGATCTGGATACGTTTGCGGCCCAGCAGGCCGAACTGTGGCGTAAGGGGTTGGCCAAGTGGGGACAGGGGCCGGATCGCATCCGTCGCTTGCGGCAGTCCGCTGAGTTCACCATCTATACGCCTGGCTCCGACGCTGGCGTTCCCGTGAGCATCCTGCACACGCTGAAGGCGCCCCCGATCTCCTGGGATGAGCACGAGGAGGACCTGCGCGAGAAGATCAGTACCACGGTCTCCGCGTTGTTGGGGTTGGTGGGGATCGAGGCGGACCCCATGCGCAGCCGTGAGCACATCCTGTTGGCTAACATCTTCGAGCACGCGTGGCGACAGGGTGAGGATCTTGACCTGCCCTCGCTTATCCGGCAGATCCAGGAGCCTCCGATTCGGCAGTTGGGCGTGTTTGACGTGGGTACCTTCTACCCGCCCAAGGATCGCTTTGAGCTGGCGATGGCTTTGAACGCCATGATCGCGGCTCCGGCGTTCCGGGAGTGGCTGGAGGGAGAGCCGCTGGATATCGACGCGTTGCTCCGACGTCCGGATGGACAGCCGCGCGTCAACATCTTTTACATCGCCCATCTGTCCGATGCCGAGCGGATGTTCTTCGTCACCCTGCTGTTGGAGCAGGTGCTGGCCTGGATGCGCACTCAGCCGGGGACGACGTCGCTCCGCGCGATCTTGTACTTCGATGAGGTGATGGGGTATTTCCCGCCGGTCGCCAACCCGCCGTCCAAGGGGCCGCTGTTGACGCTGATGAAGCAAGCCCGGGCTTACGGCCTCGGCGTCGTCCTGGTGACTCAGAATCCCGTGGATCTGGATTACAAAGGATTGAGCAACGCGGGGACGTGGTTTATCGGCAAGTTGCAGACGGAGCAGGACAAGGATCGGCTGCTTGACGGGATCGAGGGGGCGTTGGGGGCCGGTGCCCTGGCGGATCGGCGGACTTTGGACCGCCTCATCGCTGGCTTGGAGTCCCGCGTGTTCCTGATGAACAATGTACATTCGGATGGGCCTATCCTCTTCCGCACGCGGTGGGCCATGAGCTATCTGCGAGGGCCGCTCACGCGCCGGCAGGTGCGCCAGCTGATGGCGGGGCGTCGCCGCACGGCCGCGCATGAGCCTAGTGCTGCGCAGCCGACAACTTCGGCGTCCGTCGTCTCTGTTCCGCCTGTTACGTCGACGCCGACATCGGTCGTGGAGGCTGCTCGTCCATCGTTGCCCGCCGACGTCCCTCAGGTCTTCTTGCCCGTCGTGGTGAGTCGCGGCCAGGCACAGCAGGCGTTTCGCTCTGCCGTGGGGCATGATGTCCAGGTCATTGCCCAGCAGTTGGTGTACCGCCCGGCCGTCTTGGGGATGGGGAGCGTCTCGTTCCTGGATCGGCGGAGCGGGGCCAGCACGCAGCGTGATGTGGCGTTGTTGTTGGAGCCACCGGAGAGGCCGGGCACCGCGCGTTGGGATCAGGCTCAGCTTTTGGACCTGTCGCCGGAGGAGCTGCTGTCGGATCCGGAGCCCGATGCGGCCTTTGACGACGTGCCTCCCTCTGCTAATTCGGCCCGGAAGCTGCGTTCCCTGCGTAAGGCACTGTCCGATTGGCTATATCGGTCGCAGACTTTGGATGTTCTCGTCAATCAAACGTTGAAGCTCTCAGCGCGGCCGGGGGAGGATGAGCGATCTTTCCTGCGGCGGTGTGAGGACGAAGTCCGGGAGCGTCGCGAGGCTGAGGTGAAAAGGCTCCGTGAGCGGTATGAGCGTCGGCGGGAGCGCCTGGAGGAGAAACTCAGGCGGGAGCAGCGAGAGCTGCGCGAGGATGAGGCGGAGTACGAGGCGCGTAAGCGAGAAACGTGGGCGACAATCGGGGAGAGCATCTTGGGCACCGTATTGGGACGTCGGTCCACGCGGGCGATCTCCAGCGCTCTGCGTAAGCAGCGCATGACCAGTCATGCGAGGGAGGACATTGAGGAATCGAAGGAGGAGATCGCCTCGTTACAGAGGCAGATCGAGGAGCTGGAGCAGGAATACCAGGAGAAGGTGCGGGAGATCACGGACAGGTGGGCGGGGATTGCCCGGGAGACGGGGACTCGCACGCTGAAGCCAAGGCGGGCCGATGTTCAGATATCGCTTTGCGCGTTGGCTTGGGTGCCTTATTGGAGGTTTCAGTTCACGGACCGCCAAGGGCTCACGCGTGAGTGGACGTCGCCGGCCTATCACCCGGCCGGGAGGACGTGATCTATTGTGGGTTGCCATCGGCAATGACTGTGCAGGTGGATAGATGACGACGCGGACGGTCGGCGTGTCTCAATCGGCTGTGGCCTCGGGCAGGCGGCGTTGGTTGCTTGTCTTGCTGATCCTGTTGAGCCTGGCTGCTTTGTTGATCGTGGCGCTGGTGGCGGCGTTAGAGTTCGCCTACGCCGATAAGATCTATCCGGGCGTGACGGTCGCCGGGATACCGCTGGGCGGCAAGACGCGTGCCCAGGCCGAGGCTACGCTGACCGAGGAGTTGGATCCGTTTCCCATCCCCGCCATCGTTTTGCGCGTGGAGGGAGAGATGATCCCGCTTCGGCCGGGGGATGTTGGTGCGCGCCTGGACGTCTCGGCCACGGCGGCTGCCGCGTATCGGGTCGGCCGGGGAGGCGATTTTTGGAGTGATATGCGGGCCCGGCTGGCGGCGCTGCGGACCGGATATGTCGTTCGGCCGGTCGTGAGCTATGACGAGCGTGAGCTTCGACTGTTGGTGGAGCGATTGGCGCAGAGGCTGTATCGACCGGTGCGCGAGGCCCGGTTGGATATACAGGGCCTGGAGCCTGTGGTGATTCCGGGGCAGCCGGGCCGCGAGGTGGACGTCGAGGCGACGCTGGCGGCGATCGTGCCCCGCCTGCAACGGGGGGAATCTGGTGTGGTCGACGTCGT
>JAGHDS010000142.1 GCA_021159845.1 Anaerolineae bacterium | reverse complement strand
GTCATCATCCCTGGGCTCATCGCTATGATTTACTCAACGCTGACCTATGGGACCCCTCTGCGTCTCAGCATCGACTTCACCGGAGGGTCTTTCTGGGAAATCCAGGTCGACCACCCCGTCCAACCCGCTGAAGTACGTGCTATCTTCGTAGATCGTGGCTTCACAGGCACAATGGTACAAACGGTTGGAGACGGCCGTGTCGTTGTAATCCGGCTTAAGGCCATCAACAACGATACCAGGATAGCCCTCCGCAAAGCCCTGGAACAGAAATTCGGCCACGTCGAAGAGCGGCAATTCCGATCCGTCGGCCCAACTATTGGGAAGGAGGTCACGGAGGCCGCCACAGTGGCAGTGGTCGTCGCCGCCATAGCCATCATTGGGTTCATTGTCTTTGCCTTCCGTCAGGTTCCTCACCCATTCCGGTTCGGCGTATGTGCCATCATCGCTATGATCCACGACATACTCGTCACCACTGGCCTGTACTCGATCGCGGGGCTTCTCTGGGGATGGGAGGCGGACGCGCTCTTCCTCACAGCGGTGCTGACGGTTATCGGCTTCTCCGTACAGGACACTATCGTGGTCTTCGACCGCATCCGAGAGAACGTACCGAAACACCGCGGGGAACCATTCGAAACTGTTGTTAACCGGAGTCTGCTGGAGACGATCCACCGATCCCTGGCTACACAGCTCAACGCGATCTTCGTGATGGTCTCGTTACTGCTCTTTGGTGGCTCCACGATCCGGCAATTCATCGCAGCTATGCTCGTCGGCCTCATCAGCGGCACCTACTCATCGCTATTCAACGCTGTGCCGCTCCTCGTTGTATGGGAGCAACGAGACATCCAACGCATTTTCTCCCGTTTACTAGGACGACAACCAGCCGCCATTCAATCCTAAAGCAGTTCATTTCCGCCCGGGAAAAGTCATTTCAGCCCTGGATTGGAGCACATAGCAAGAAGTCTAAGGCACAGCGTGTGGCACCGCTGTGCCTTTGTGCAAGCAATCTCCGTGACCAGATCGGCAATATGAGAAAACGCTTTAGATCCGGCCCCCAGACGGGTGCCCACGAGGAACACAAGGCGCATCAGATCATCCTGGTGCTGGCGCTGAGCGTATTATGGGCACTGGTCGGCTTCGGCCCCCCCGTGCTCACTGGTGGGGCAACCCGGGCGCTCCCAGGCTGGCGCCTATATCCAGGCCAGGTGCGGGCCTTAGCCGTATCACGTCGTATGCCACCAGTCACGGCTCGCGCGGCCGTGCTGGCTGATGCCAAGACCGGGCAGATCCTGCTCAGCAAGAATCCCGATCAACCTCTTCCCCCCGCCAGCACAACGAAAGTGATGACCGCCTTGATCGTGCTGGAACGCGGCCATCTCGATGATGTAGTCACCGTACCGGCCGATGCACTGATCGGCGAGGCAAGCATGGGACTGCGCGCAGGAGAACGCATCACGGTCCACGACCTGCTGTATGGAATGCTCATGGTGTCTGGCAATGACGCTGCGATGGCTTTAGCCGACTACGTGGCTGGGTCGGCTAAAGCGTTCGCGACGCTGATGAACCAGAAAGCCGCCCAACTCGGCCTCACCCACACGCACTTCGTGAACCCCCACGGATTGGATGCTCCTGGACATCTGGCCAGCGCCACTGACCTGCTGACCATCGCCCGCGCCGGGCTGAAGAACAAGCTATTCGCTAAGATCGTATCGACGCCGCGAGCGCGGATCGCAGGCAGGCTCTTGATCAACAGGAACCAGCTGCTTACCACATACCCTGGCGCGGACGGGGTCAAGACGGGTACCACGGATGCCGCCGGCCAATGCCTGGTAGCATCCGCCACCCGCCAGGGACACCGGGCAATTGCCGTTGTCCTGGGGAGCCAGGACCGATATGCCGATGCCCGAGCGCTGCTTGACCATTACTTCACCTACTTCGGATGGCGTAAACTCACGCTGCCTCCTGGCGAGCTGAGCCGCGTGCACTGGAGTGACGGACGCGTGCGAGAGCTTGCCGCCACATCGGAACCTGAGGTGCTGTTGCCTCGCTGGCAGTGGCCGTTGGTACACGCGGTATGCGAGATCAGCGGCGATGGGACCGCCGGAAGCCCAGCCGGCCAGGCGATCTTCCGGGTAGGCCCCAAGACCATAGCGGAAGTACCCCTCCGCTGGAGAGAACCATAACGATGCCCTTAGAACGTCTGCAAAAGGTCTTAGCACACGCGGGGATCGCATCCCGGCGTGCGAGCGAGCGACTCATTCGAGAGGGGCGGGTTGCCGTCAACGGCAGGATCGTGACGGAGATGGGCGTCAAGGTTGACCCCGAACGAGATCAGATCCTGGTCAACGGCGAGCCTATACGCCCGCGCGAGCCACGCTATTACATCATGCTCCACAAGCCGGCAGGATACCTGAGCGTCATGGCTGACCCAAGGGGACGTCCCGACCTCGGGGACCTGGTGGAAGCTGGCGTGCGGCTTTACCCGGTCGGCCGGTTGGACATGGCCAGTGAAGGATTGATCCTCTTAACGAACGACGGGGAGCTTGCCAATCGGCTTATGCACCCACGATACGAACAACCGAAGACCTACCTGGCCCTGGTGAGGGGCCAGCCGTCTCCCCGCGCGCTGTGGAAGCTACGACGAGGTATCCACCTGGAAGGGGAGAGGATGGCGCCGGCCCAGGTCGTCGCCGTGCAGGGATGGCCTCGCGAGCTGGTAGGCGACTGGTGGCAGGAGAATCCTACCCAGGAAGGTGCTACCTGGGTACGGCTTACGCTGAGGGAAGGGAAAAAGCGCGAAGTACGCCGGATGCTGAGTGCTGTGGGGTATCCGGTGCTGCGCCTTATCCGCGTGGGGCTGGGGCCCCTACGCCTGGGACGGCTCCCCCCCGGGAAATACCGACACCTGACCGCTTACGAGTCGCGCCTGCTGCGCCGGACTGTTCAATCCCGTTGTGGCAGCAAGCGTATCCTTCAGCCTTCCTCCCATCGGCCGACGTCATCTCGACGGAACAGGAGAAAGCGATGAGCCAACCCGACGTGATCACTATAGACGGCCCGGCCGGAGCCGGCAAAAGCACGCTCGGACAACGGTTAGCCCAGAGGCTGGGATACCTTTACTTCGACACGGGCGTCATGTATCGAGCCGTCACATTGGCTGCACTGCGCCGTGGCCTGGACCCAACCGACGAGGAAGCAATTACCCGGCTGGCACGCGAGGTCCACATCGACGTCACCCCTCCCACCGTGGCCGACGGCCGACAATACACAGTACTCCTGGATGGCGAGGATGTCACTTGGGCCATCCGCCAGCCGGAGGTGGACGCTAACGTCTCACCCGTCGCCGCGTGTCCGGGGGTACGTGAGGCACTGCTACCGCAACAACGACGTATTGCAGCCAACGGGCGCGTGGTCATGGTGGGGCGCGACATCGGGACCGTAGTCCTCCCTCATGCTGATCTCAAGATCTATCTGGATGCATCGTTGGAAGAACGGGCGCGGCGGCGCTATAAAGAGGTTCGCTCCCGCGGACAACAAGCAGACTATGAGGAAATACTCGCCTCAATGCGCCGACGGGATGAGATTGACTCCCATCGAGCCACAGCGCCGCTGCGTCCCGCCGAGGATGCGGTTATCATTGACTCGACGCAGATGAATGCTGACGCCGTCCTGGCCTATGTCTTGGACCTGATGAGGACCTGCGATGAGCACGATCGTACATGAGCGCCAGACCGAGAAGGTCAAGGGACAATCCAGGTTTCGCATCCCTATGGGGCGCCGGATCTGGGATCCTGTGCTGCACTTCTTGCTATGGCTCGTCGTCCGGGTGGAGGTGGAGGGGCTTGAGAACATTCCTGCCACCGGGCCACTGATCCTCATCCTCAACCATGTCCACTGGCTCGACCCGGTCGTGCTGGTAGCCCACGTTCCTCGATACGCCGTTCCCCTAAGCAAGGCGGAGGCACTCGAGTGGCCAGTGGTCGGGCAGCTCATGAAATGGTATAAGGTGATCCCAATCCGTCGTGGCGAACTGGACATGGCAGCCATGCGCTGGGCAAACCGGCTGTTGGCCGCGGGGCAGGCGCTCATCATTGCCCCGGAGGGAACGCGCAGCCCGACAGGAAGCCTTCAACGTGGTAAGGAGGGCGTCGTTTTCTTCGCTCGTCGATATGATCCGGCCATCGTACCCGTTGCGGTGACCGGCACGACCTCCTTCGATGAAAATTTCAAGCGGCATCGGTTGACGCCGGTACACATCAAGATCGGCCCCCCCTTTAAGTTCCGGTGGCCCACATCTGGGCGCGTGGATCGGGAGACCATGCGACGCATGACCGACGAGGCGATGTATCGCATCGCTGAGTTGCTTCCTCCCGATATGAGGGGGATATATGCGGATCTCTCCCAGGCAACCGACGAGTACATCATTCCCATGGATCCCGCTTAACGATCCCCATCCGGGGTGCGAAGTAGCACTCCACGGCATCCCCTTCACGGATAAATTTGACAGGACAGAGAGGCTGGGTAGAATGAGTAGTGGTTTGGCATAGAATCCCCAGTGGGAGAGCCCCCGTAGCTCAAAGGATAGAGCGCCTGACTTCGAATCAGTAGGTTGCAGGTTCGAGTCCTGCCGGGGGCACACAATATACAGGGGCTGGAGGGCAGATCACCCCAATATCTAGTACCTCCAGCCCCTTCTCCTTTCTCACCACTCCATTTTGTGTGCAAAATGTGTGCAATCTTCCCACCTCTTCTTCCACCAGCCGGTAAGCCTTGGGTCGGGAGATCTTCAGAAACCTCGCAAAGGTAGCCACATTCCCCTCTCCTACTGGGTCCCAGTGGCATCCGGCGAACGATGTAGGCCGGGGACCCGGCGATGGCCCCCGGGAAGAAACTCGCTTTTTCGAAAAGCCGGGTTTCTCTTACCAGGTCTCACCAACATTCGGCGGGCTCGGTATCAGTCGGCTGGTCCCAGGTGCTTTGGCCGCGGATGGCCCTCATCCCCCAGACCCCCTTCTCCCACGCCTGGGAGAAGGGGGCTTGATTCGGCTTGTGGTGGCGGCGCAGCTGATTTCTCTTACCCCAACGGTGAACAGTTACGCGAAAAGCGAGGTTTGACCGAAGGCAGAGTTCAGGGTACACTGAACCTTGCAACCCCATTCCTAGAGAGGGATATTGGGGCGTTTTGTGGTCCAAGGAGTGGGGCCCACCTCAATGGGGGCACTACACAGCCAATCCGTCAGCTATACATACGTTTATCGAAAAGGGGGAGGTCCTATGGAATATCGGACACTGGGGCGTACTGGGGTACAGGTCTCCCGCCTGTGTATGGGAACCATGACCTTCGGCCGGGAGGCGGATGAGCAGACATCGGCAGCCATGTTTCACCGTTGCCGCGAGGTGGGGATCAACTTCTTCGACACGGCGAATATCTACGCTAACGGCCGCTCCGAGGAGATATTGGGTAAGCTCATCAAAGGCCAACGCGAGGAGATCGTGCTGGCATCTAAGGTATGTATGCCGGTCGGAGATGACATCAATGCACGCGGGCTTTCCCGTCGTCACATCATGCTGGCCGTGGAGGATAGCCTGAGACGGCTGGGCACTGACTGGATCGACATCTATTATGTCCATCACACCGATCCCAATACCCCTATGGACGAGACGCTACGGGCGTTAGACGACCTCGTTCATCAGGGGAAGATCCTCTACCCGGCGGTGAGCAATTGGGCGGCATGGCAGATTGCCAAGGCATTGGGCATCTCCGAGCGCGAGGGGCTAGCTCGCTTTGAATGCATCCAGCCGATGTACAACCTTGTGAAGCGCCAGGCCGAGGTGGAGATTCTGCCGCTGGCCCTGTCGGAGGGGTTAGCGGTGATGCCTTATAGCCCACTCGGCGGGGGGCTCTTGACGGGGAAGTACGGCGTCCGGCAACGGCCTAAACAGGGCAGGCTGGTCGAAAATGACATGTACCGGAAACGCTATGGCGACCCCGTATACTATGAGGTCGCCGAGCGATTCACGAAGCACGCCCAGGAACACGGCGTGCACCCTGTCTCATTGGCGATAGCGTGGGTGATGTCTCACCCGGCTGTGACGGCCCCCATTATCGGAGCGCGAAACCTGGAACAACTGGAGCCTGCGCTGAAAGCATTGGATGTCCCCATGACGCCCGAGTGGCGGGCGGAGATATCGGCGCTATCCATCGAGCCGCCACCAGCCACCGACCGCACCGAGGAGAAGCAGGGATAAGCCTGCTCTTCCTTTTCCAACCGAATCGCTGGACCGCGCATAAACAGGGGCAGCTCTTACAGCTACCCCTGTCCCTCAATCTACCCCTGGAAGTTCTTCTCAGAACCCGATTTTGTGCCGTCGCAGCGCAACGCTTTCCGCCAAGCCGATCCCCATCAGCATGGTGATCAGTGAGCTGCCTCCGTAACTGACGAAAGGAAGTGGAATGCCAGTCACTGGCATCAGTTGCAAGTTCATGCCGATATTCACCACACTTTGGAAGAAGATCAGCGTCGCCACCCCTACCGCGATGTAGCGTCCCAGCGAATCACGGGACTGTTCGGCTATGCGGATCAGGCGCAGCAACACGACGAGGATCAGCACCATTAACAGGGTAGCCCCCACAAAGCCCAGCTCCTCGGCGATGACGGAGAAGATGAAGTCGGTGTGACGCACGCGCAGGAAATGCAATTGGCTCTGAGTTCCCTGGCCGTATCCTTTTCCCAGCCACCCGCCGGATCCCACGCTGATCAGTGCCTGGTACACGTTATAGTAGTGCTCCAGATCGCTCTCCGGATGCAGGAACAATAGCACTCGTGCCCGCATGTAGTCCTTCAAAGACATCCATAGAATGGGCAGCGCGATGATCCCTGTTGTCGCCAGTCCTGCGATGTGCACCAGCCTCATCCGGCTCATCAGGATCATCGCCCCGCCGACAATCAATACGGCCACAGCCGTGCCAAAATCGGGCTCCAGGTAGATCAGCATCACCGGTGGTGCCAGAATGAGGACCGCCAAAGCCACGTAGAGTAGCCGGTGCATCCGGTCCTCGTAATCTGCCAGATAACGTGCCATGGTCAGAATGACCAATATCTTGCTCAGCTCGGATGGCTGGATGGGGAACACTCCCAGACTAATCCACCGCTGTGCGCCCCCAGCGGTGAATCCGATGGCATCCACAGCAGTCAGCAGAAGGAGCAGCGCCAGGTACAGCGGCTTCTGAAGGCTGCTCAATACCCGATAGTCCACGATTGCCAATACCAGCATGGCAATGCTGCCTACGGCTCCATAGATGATTTGTCGTCTGGGAAGATGTAGTGCAGCCAGCCCGGGGCTGTTCATAGTCGTCGAGTGGATCATGGCGACGCCGTAGGCGATGAGGAGAAGCACGGAGATCAATAACACGAAGTCGAAATCGCTCCACATGCGCCGCTTATTCATGGGGATTGCCCTCCGACTCCACAGGGCTGCGTGATGTCGACGGGTGGAAGTAGGCCTTCAAGATATCGGCGGCCACCGGGGCCGCTACCTCTGATCCCTCACCGCCTCCTTCGATGAAGACGACTACGGCGATCTGCGGATCCTGGTATGGGGCGAAGGCGGTGAACCACGCGTGGGTGGGCAAGTTCCCCTTGGCGTCCCGCTTGCCGGGGAACTCCGCCGTCCCCGTTTTCCCAGCCACTTCCAACCCCGGCACGTTCGCCCGATGGGCCGTGCCACCTGGCCAGTGTACGGCACCATACATTCCTCGACGCACGATCTCCAGGTTCTTGGGGTCGACGGGAAGCTTGCGGATAAGATACGGCTGGAACTCACGCAGGACACGCCCTTCAGCATCCGTGATCCGGTAGACCAGTTGTGGGCGATACAGATATCCCCCATTGGCTACGGCGGCGGTGGCGTTGAGGATCTGCAGAGGTGTGGCCAACACAAATCCCTGCCCGATCGCCATGTTGTACGTATCGCCTGTGACCCACGTTTCCCCTAGCGTGATGCGTTTCCAGCGAGAGTCCGGGATCAGCCCAGGATTCTCGGCTGGCAGGTCGATGCCGGTCAATTCCCCCAGACCAAACTCATGGGCATAGTATGCTAAGAGTTCCTCCCCCAGTCCCCGGAAATCCTTATAGCCGCCAGCCACGATGTAGAAGAAAACATCACAGGAGACAGCCAACGCGCTCGTGACATTGAGATCACCGTGACCATGACCATACTTGTGGATCCAGCAGTAGAATGGCTGAGCCTGGGAAGGGTCGTTTGGGAAGTACTGGTTAGGCAGCCAAATGACCCCATCATCGTGGATGATCGTCTTCGGGGTGATGACCCCTTCCTCCAATGCCCCGGCAGCCGGGATGATCTTGAAGGTGGAGCCAGGGGGATAGAGGCTGCTGATGGCGTGGTTCACCAGAGGGTGATTGGGATCGTTCAGCAGCGCTGCGTATTCCTCTTTGCTGATGCCTCGGGCGAAGAGATTATCGTCATATGAGGGCAGGCTGACCATCCCCAGAATCTCTCCCGTCTTCGGGTTCATGGCGATGGCCACCCCGGATTTGGATTCTGCTCGCTCCAATCCTTTACGCAACGCTGACTCCATAGCCGCCTGCAGGGCCAGATCAACGGTCAATGTCAGGTTGTGCCCTGGCACAGAGGCAGCTACCTCAGCTACTGTCCTCACCTCGCGGCCGAAGACGTCCACCTCGATGTAGCGGCTGCCTGCCCGCCCGCGCAGGTCCTGCTCATATGTGTACTCCAAGCCTGTCAATCCCACCAGATCATCTGGCTCGTACCCTTTCTGGGCATACGCCTGGCTCTGGTCGGGGGGGATCGGTCCCATATATCCTAGAATGTGGGCTGTCAAAGGCCCGGCGATGTATTCGCGAATCGGCTCGACGATCAAGTGCACTCCCGGTAGGGTGTAACGTATTTCCTCGATCTGAAAAGCCAGGTCTCGATCCACCTGGGTTGCCACGGGGATCGGCCGATAGGCGCTCCCCAGCCGGGCTTGTTCTACGTGGTCGCGCATCTCCTGCTCGGAGAGAAGCAGGCGGAAACGCGGGAGTATGTCGCTGATAACGGGGAGCAAGGTTTCTCCAGAGCTCGGCTTGGCTGGTGCCCTCAGAAGTTTGGCCAAGCGATGAATGACCGCATCGGCTTTATCTTCGTCGTTGGGCAGGTCGGCCGGGATAATAGCCACGGTGAAAGAGGGGCGGTTGCGAGCCAGTATACGACCATATCGATCGTAGATCACACCACGCGGGCCTGGGATGGTCACCCGGCGGAAGCGATTGCGATCAGCCAACATCCGATACGTCATGCCATGCTGGATCTGCAGCCTCCAAAGCTGCCCGGCCATGAGTAGGAAGGCGATGACGATGACGATCCGATAGAGGACCAAGCGGATACGCGGTGCGCCCTGCTCTTGCCTCATAGCCTTACCACTCCAGTCGTTCCCGCCCCGTCGCGCGGTGCAGCCACTGCATCATGGGGAAGAAGATCGGGGCCAACAGGCTGGTGTAAAACGCGGCGGGGATCACAACTCGCCAGATTGCGTCCACGGGGGCCGTGGACTGGCCGATCATTCGCAGGAAGCCGAGATATAACGCATCGCGAGCGATCCCTGCCCCGATGATGATCAACATCACCAACACGATGTGCTCGCGGAATAGGTTTGCCTCCAGGAAACTCACCAGGAAAGCCACCAGAACTAACGTCAGGGCGGAGAGGCCGAAAGGGCCGCCAGAGAGCAGGTCGATCCAAAGCCCGCCTACAAAGGCCCAGGCAAGGCCCTCTCCCAGGCCACGCAACAGCGTCCAGCTCACCACTGCCAGCAGGACGAGATCAGGATGCACGCCCAACAAGGTGATATGAGCGAAGAGCGTGGCCTGCAGTATCGTCAGTACGCCGAGCAAAGGAACGAAGAGGAAAGGAGTCATGAAGCGCCCCGACCCCGGTTACCGGTTGAAGAGATCTTCAACCCCCTCGATGGGGACAAAGTTGGTGATGACCAACACTTGCTCGAGCTGGTTGAAGTCCACAGAGGGATGCACAACTGCTTTCTGGAACATCTCGTAATCGCGCTGATGAACTGCCGTGATCTGCCCAATGACGAGATTACGGGGGAAATTCCCCCCCAGCCCGGAAGTGATCACGATCTCGCCGGGTGTTACGGTTGCATCCTGGGGAATGTAATTCATAACCAAGCCGCCACCGGCCTGTCCCTCCACCAGTCCCGTCAGCCGGGAGCTTTGGATGAGCGCATTGACGGCGCTGGCTGGGTCGGTGATTAACAGCACCTGGCTGGTAGTCTTGTTCACCTGGCTGATACGGCCCACCAGGCCGCGCTCCGTGACGACCGGCATCCCCTCCCGAATGCCATGCTCACGTCCCAGGTTGATCAGCAGATAATTGGATAGGTTTGTTGGATCCCGGCTGATCACCCGGGCGACTACCTCCGCGCCGCGGAATTCCAGGAACGGGTGGCGTTGAGCGAAATGCAACAACTTGCGCAGGTTCGCGTTCTCGGCCTCTATCTCTTTGAGCTGGACGTTCTCCACGACCAGGCTATCAACGAGTCGCTCCAGCTCCGCATTGCGCTGACGCAGCGTACGCAGATCGCGTACCGTCTTCACGGCCGCTCCAACCTGTTCATCCACGCTGGTGATCACTCCTTGCAGGGGAGCCAATCCTTGCAAGACGAGCTCTCGGGCCGGGCGCAAATACCCGGCGGCATACAGTCCCATCACGAGCAGGCTCAGCCCCACAAAGCCGCCCAGCCATGCCAGGCGATTACGCGGCCGCTTGACAAAAGCGCCCTTTTCCGTCCAGGCCAGGGGCTGCGAGATGGGACGATTACGCATCATCGGTTCACTCAGTGGACCGTGCTGCCGCGCTGGAGGGTCGTTAGCGTCTCTCTGTAATACTCGGGTCGCTCCAGGATCATGCCTGCACCCCGGGCGACGCAGGTCAGCGGATCCTCAGCGACGTAAACATGCATCTTCGTCTCCTCGCTCAGCCGCACGTCCAGATTGCGCAACAGCGCGCCGCCGCCAGCCAGCGCGATGCCGCGTTCCATCAGATCGGCGATCAGCTCCGGCGGCGTCTCGTCGATCGCCTCACGTACCGTATCCACGATCACGGAGACCGAGTTACTCAGCGCCTCGCGTATCTCCACGCTGGACACATCGATGGCCTCCGGCAAGCCGGTGACGAGATTACGCCCGCGCAACGTGATGATCTCCTCTTGTTCCAGCGGGTAGGCCGATCCAACGGCGATCTTTGCCTGCTCGGCCATGCGCTGCCCGATCAGCAGGTTATACTTCTGACGAGCATAATTGATGATATCTTCGTCCATCTCATCCCCGGCCACGCGGATGGATCGGGCGACCACGATCCCTCCCAGGGCAATTACGGCCACCTCCGTGGTGCCGCCGCCGATATCCACGATCATGCTGCCGATAGATTCGGTCACCGGAAGTCCGGCGCCGATCGCCGCAGCCATCGGCTCCTCCACCAGGCCGGCCTCCCTTGCCCCGGCGCTGATCGCAGCGTCGTGCACAGCGCGTTTCTCCACCTCAGTCACGCCGCTGGGAATGCCGACCACCACTCGCGGTCGCGGCACACTCAGAAGATTTTGTTCGTGCACTTTATGAATGAAGTAATGGAGCATCTGCTCCGTTACATCGAAGTCCGAGATAACGCCATCTCGCAGAGGGCGAATGGCGACGATGTGAGCAGGGGTACGGCCCACCATCTCCTTGGCCTCCGCACCAATCGCCACCACCCGGTTCTTCTTCCGGGTATCGATCGCGACCACCGAGGGCTCATTGATGACGATGCCCTGTCCCTTGACGTGGACCAGCGTGTTCGCCGTCCCCAGGTCGATGCCAATGTCCAGAGAAAACAAGCCAAGCAACCAATTCAATGGGTTAAACACGCTATATCCTTTTCCTCCCTTCCTCGGTTCGTCGTCTACCCTCAGCGGCCAACGGGCCCTCCCTGTGATCGGCCGTAGTCCTCACGGATTATACCACATGACCGAGGCGCCCCAAAAGGCGCTGGGACGACGCACAGGCGTTGATCAGTCCACGAAGCCCCATCCTTCCCTAACGGTGAATACTTACCAGCTGCCGCCAGTTAGAGTGGCCTGGCCATTCGTGGTATAATGGCATCATGAATGTGCTACAACAGGTGCAAGAGACCATTAAGCGGGAAGGGCTGATGGCCCCAGGCGACACGGTTGTTGTGGGGGTATCGGGTGGCCCCGATTCTCTGTGTCTTCTCCACGTGCTGCACTCGCTCGCCCCGGAGCTAGGCGTTGATCTGATCGTGGCTCACCTCCACCACGAGATCCGCGGCGCTGATGCCGACGCCGACGCCGAATTCGTCCGCCGGATCGCTCAGCAATGGGGGCTTCCATGCGAGCTTGAGCGTCAGGACGTGCCCGCGCTGGCCCGCCGTTACGGTATCGCCATCGAGGAGACGGCCCGTCGCGTCCGATACGCCTTCCTGGGGCAAATCGCCGAGCAAGCGAAGGCGCCGGTCGTCGCCGTGGCCCACAACGCGGACGACCAGACGGAGACGGTGCTCATGCACTTCCTGCGCGGCGCTGGCATCGCGGGCTTGCGCGGCATGTTGTACAAGACCCGCTGGGGCGACTACCGCCTGCTCGAGCCGTTGGAACGCGAGCTTCGCGGGCAGCGTGCCACCCGCCCTCAGGAGCGCGACTACCCGCGGTGGCTGGTCCGACCACTGTTGGATGTCCCCCGCGCGGAGATCGAGGCCTACTGCGCCGAACACGGCCTCAGGCCCCGATTCGATCGGTCAAACCTGGACACGACGTATTATCGCAACCGGCTGCGCCACGAGCTGTTGCCGTTGTTGGAGACCTACAATCCCGGGATTCGGCAGATCCTGCGACATTCGGCCGCGGTGATGGCCGATGACTACGAGATCCTGCGGGCGGCTATGGCCGACGCGTGGGCCCGCGTGGAACGTCCTTCGCCGACAGGTGGTATCGCGTTCGATCTGGCCGCATGGCGGGCGCTGCCGCGGGGGTTGCAGCGTGCCACGATACGCGAGGCCGTCCGCCGGCTGCGCTGGACGTTGAGGGACATCAACTTCGTCCATATCGAGCAGGCGCTACGCGTGGCGCGCGATGGGGGAACCGGCGCCCAGGCCACGTTACCCCGCGGGCTCATGCTCCGTGTGGACTACGATCGGATCGAGATCGCCGACGAAGGTGCGAAGCCCCAACTGCCCGGCCCCCAGATCGACGAGCCAAGCCCGTTGCAATGCCCCGGCATAACCGCGCTCTCCAACGGCTGGCAGATCAGTGCAGAAATGCTTTCTGTCGACAGGTTGCCCCCGGGCTGGGACGCGAATCCCGATCCCTGGCAGGCCTGGGTGGATGCAG
>JAGHDS010000498.1 GCA_021159845.1 Anaerolineae bacterium | reverse complement strand
GTGTATCTTCACCCACATCACTCACCGGATGCCAATGAGATCGAGTGGGAGAACGGTGAACAGTTACAGAGCGCAAGGGTGCATTTCAAACCGGTGGCGGGATGCAAGCACAGGCACTGAAGGGAACACTCGGATGACTCTGGGAAGATAAGCCCGGCTTCTCGGAGAAGCCGGGTTTCTTCCCAAAGCAGGTAAACATCTCTTCACGGAGGGAAATATGGGAAACGTCCTGGTGCTTTACGACAGCGCGACCGGCCACACGGCCAAGATGGCCGAGCACGTGGCGCGAGGAGCAAGCTCCGTGCCGGGGATCGAGGTCCGCCTGCGCTCGGTGGATGAGGCCACGGCGGAAGACGTCCGATGGTGCGACGGCATGGCGGTAGGCTCCCCGACCAACCTGGGGATCATGTCCTGGAAGATGAAGCGTTTCTGGGACGACATCAGCGGCGATATATGGGGGGAAGTGGACGGGAAGATCGCCTGCGCCTTCTCCTCATCCGGCGGATGGGGCGGCGGAGCGGAGCTGACCTGCCTCTCCATACTGACGATGCTCATGAACTACGGCTTCCTGACCTTCGGCGTCACAGACTACGTGGCCAAGCAGTTCACGCTGCACTACGGCGCTGTGCTGGCAGGCGAGCCCCGGGCGGAACGGGAGATCGCCGCCTGCGTGCGTCTCGGCAAGCGACTGGCCCAATGGGTGGCCGTGTACGTAGACGGTCGCAGAGAACTCCATCCGGTGCTTACACGTCGCGCTGGCGATTAGCCAGACCTTCAGTCCTCGGCTCCGCGGAGGGGCCGAGGACGAGACCGCCATATCCGCCCCACCCGGTTTGCACTTTCCCCGGCCTTTGGCATAATCCCTTTGACCATCGGAGCCTCAACGGTGGTGCCTTACAAATCGCCGTTGAAAGCTTTGTTCTTTGTCATCCGTCCACTGCGGAGGCATACCATGAGTCGTCCGAATATCCTGTACATTCACTCCCACGATACCGGCCGGTACGTGCAACCATACGGGCACGCCGTGCCCACGCCCAATATCCAGCGATTAGCCGAGGAAGGTGTCCTGTTCCGACAGGCGTTCAGCGCCGCGCCCACGTGCTCGCCCAGCCGGGCTGCGCTGCTCACCGGCCAATGCGCTCACAGCAGCGGCATGTTGGGCCTGGCCCACCGCGGCTTCTCGCTGTACGACTACCGCCAGCACATCACCCACACGCTGCGCGGGGCCGGATACACATCCACGCTCATCGGCGTCCAGCACATCGCACGGGACGCGAGCGTCATCGGCTACGATCGCGTTATACCCGTGGAAAGCAACCGGGTTGAACACGTCGCGCCGGCGGCAGCGGCTTTTCTGAGGGATCATCCGGCGCAGCCATTCTTCCTCTCCGTGGGCTTCATAGAGACCCATCGCGAGTTCCACGAGCCCAGCCCCCAGGAGGACCCACGCTTCTGCCAGCCCCCTCATCCAGTACCCGATACACCGGAGACCAGGCAAGACATGGCCGCGTTCAAGGCCAGCGCCCGCGTGTTAGACCAAGGCATCGGCATAGTGCTAGACGCGCTGGAGTCAAGCGGCCTGGCGGAGAACACCCTGGTCATCTGCACCACAGATCACGGCATCGCTTTCCCGGGCATGAAGTGCAACCTGACCGACCACGGCATCGGGGTCATGCTCATCCTGCGCGGCCCCGGCGGCTTCACCGGCGGGCAGGCCCTCGATGCTATGGTCTCCCACATCGACATCTACCCCACCCTCTGCGATCTGTTGGAGATCCAACGGCCGCCCTGGTTGCAAGGGGAATCATTGTTGCCACTGATTCGCGGGGAAGTGGACGAGATACACGAGGAGATCTTCGCTGAGGTGACGTACCATGCGGCGTACGAGCCCAAGCGAGCCGTGCGCACCCGGCGCTGGAAGTACATCCGTCGCTTCGACGGCCGCGATCGCCCTGTGCTGCCCAACTGCGACGACAGCCCCAGCAAAGATGTCTGGCTCCAACACGGCTGGCGAGATCGCTCCGTGCCGGAGGAGCAGCTCTACGACCTGATCTTCGACCCCAACGAAGCCCACAACCTGTCAGACGACCCGGCTATGGCAAGCGTGTTGGAGGAAATGCGCGGCCGCCTAGAGCGCTGGATGCGCGCCACTGATGACCCGCTGCTACGAGGGCCTGTACCGGCACCACCTGGCGCCCGGGTGAACGATCCGAACGGTCTCTCGCCTCGAGAGCCAACGCGCACGATCCAGTAACGCCACCTGCCACACACGATTACGCCCGGGGCAGGGCCAGGCAGAACACGGCGCCATACCCAGAACGATCCTCCAGCCACAGCCGGCCATTCTGCAGTTCCGCCAAGCGCTTGGCGATGGTCAACCCCAGCCCTAGCCCCGGGTGTGTGCGCGTCAATGCCGATTCCGCCTGGTAAAACGGCTGGAAGATATACCGGCGTTTGTCCGGCGGTATCCCCGGTCCCGTGTCCGCCACCGCAATCACCACCTCCTCATCAGCCGGCTCCACCAACACATCCACACGCCCCCCAGCCGGGGTGAATTTCAACGCATTGCTCAGCAAATTGCGCAGGATCAACGCCGCCTTCACCTCGTCGGCCAGGACCTGCCCCCCTGCAGACCCTCCTTGCACGCTCAGGGAGAGATCCCGCTCCTGGGCCAGAGGTTCGAATTCCGTTACCACCTGCCCCACCAGGCTTTCCACGGAGACGGGGCCAACCTCTATCCCCTCTTCACCCGGCCGCCAGCGGCTCAGGTTCTCCAGGTCCAACAACTGGTTCGTCAACTCCTGTAACCGCTGCGCGTTCCGCAGGATCACCTCGCCATACTCAAGCAGCCACTCGCCCGCCGACTCAGCCGCGGCCTGCTCCATCATCAAGTTAGCGTATCCCAAGATGACGACCACTGGGGTTCGCAGCTCATGCGCCGCCACGGTGATGAACTCCGATTTCATCTCGTCAAGCCTGCGCAGATCCTCGTACGCGCGCTCCATCTCCTCGAACAGCCGGGCATTCTCGATGGCCACCGCCGCCTGACCCGCCAGCACGGAAAGCATCTCCGCGTCCCCCTGTGTAAACGGCGGCTGTCCCGCCGTCTTGGTCAGATTGATCACGCCGATGACCCTGCCCTTCACCGCCAGCGGGAGGCAAACGGCCGAGTAGGCAAGGCCACCGCGCAGCGACGAGCGCAGAAAATCGGGGAGGTCCTCGTCGTTATTGATGACCAGAGGCATACCGGTACGCGCCACCCAGCCGGCGATGCCACGCCCGATCCGCTCGCGCGCCACAGCCATCACCTCCGGCGGCATCCCCACAGCGGCTCGCACCGCCAATTCCTGTCGGTCCTCGTCGATCAACATAATCGACCCGCGCCAGGCACCGGTCGCCTCCACCGCCGTCTCGACGATCCGCTGCAGCAGCTCGTCTAGATGCAGGTTATGCATGAACGCCTGGCTGATCCGGTAGAGTGGCACCAGCGTTCGCGACCGCGCTAACTCCTGCCACTCGCGAGCTCGCTCCACCACCCGCGCGACGGCTTCGCACAGCAACTCATCGGCCACAGGCTCCACCAACATCTCCGCCACCCCGAACCGCGATAACGACACCACGCTAGCGAGGACATCCGG
>JAGHDS010000374.1 GCA_021159845.1 Anaerolineae bacterium | reverse complement strand
TCGGCCCGTTTGGCTGCAGGGCACACAACTTCGTGAGACTCGGTGTACGAGGATGCAGCGCAGCTAATCTTTCCTACCCCAACGGTGAACAGTTACCCCTTTCCACCTGCTTGCCCTGCCCAACACTTCTGGGTTACAATATCAGTAAGTCACGACCAGGAGGAGGAGATGATCCACACATGGGCCAATATAGCGCTGATCTTCCTCATCACGTTGTCCATCGTCGCATGGGCCGTGCCCCTGGTTCTCCTGTTCTTCAGCATAAAAGGAATGCGCGGGTTACGAGAACGCACAGATCGCCTGATACCTCAAGCCCAACAGCAAGCCCGCCAGACCGCCACGATCGTAGAACAAGGCAGCTATAAGGTCGTGCACCCCTTCATCCGGATGCACGCCTGGTGGCATGGCATTCAGGCAGCTATCCACACCCTACACCGTCAGCAGCCAGCCCACATCAACCGCCACGAGGACGAGGTGAATTCATGAGCAATCGCAAGCGCGGCATTCTCATCGGAGCGATCACCGGCGCGATCCTGGGCGCCCTTGTCGCCTGGGTCTACGTTGGCTCACAGCCAGAGGATGGCACAAGCGAAGATACATCGCCTCAGCTCGCCCCCACCGACTGGGTTCGACTGGCCATCGCCATCCTGGGCGTAGCACGCCAACTGGGTGAACTTGTCAGGCGCGTTTGATCATCACAATGCCAAGCCCCCGACATCTCATCGGGGGCCTCCACTTGTGCCTGGTTACGAGCACAGCCTATCCAGCACCGCCCTCGCCATCGAGAGCCTGCTGATCGTTACTCTCGGCCGGCAGCTCCTCAGCCGGGGTGATCTCTTCTTCTGCCACTGACGGGCTCTCCACACTCCGATCCTCTCTTTCCTCATCTTGAGGCACCGAGACGTCGGACGAGGAGATCTCTGGAGTGAGTTCAGCGGAAACCTCGGATACCCCGGAGGGGCCACCGCCCTGAACAGGTTTCTCACCCGATTCCTCTGCAGTCAGAGGCGCAGCCGTCTCGCCTTCCCCCGCCGCCGGCAACTCCGTCACCGAGACGGCTGGTGGCATAGATGGTTCTGGCAATAACAACTGCCTCTTCCGGGATGCTTCCACATCCTCCCAGGCCTCATCCAACGACCGGCCCAGAGTGTAATCCGTGACCAACGCCTGCCCTGCCAGGGTGAGCGGAAGGCCACTCCGGGCAGACAGCCCCGACCGCTGCCATAGATCACGGAGGGCGTAGAAATTCAGCTCGGCCGTGATCAACCCCTCCGCCCGCGAGGTACCCATTTGCACTAGCACGCCCGAATTCCGAGAGGTCATCGCCGCAGGGGCCATGATGGCCGATCGCCCGGTGAACTGAGCCTCGCCCTCACGCAGCGGGTCATTCCCGATCAGAAAGCTGGTCAAGACGAAGATCTGGTTCTCCTGAGCACGCGCCAGCGCGGTCGCCCGGATCTGAGCAGCCAACGCAGCATCGCTTGTGGCAGCCATGACGACGAGGATATCCGCCCCGCGATAGGCTAGCAAGCGAGCTGTCTCAGGGTAGAGCACGTCCTTTCCCATAAGCACGCCAATGCGCCCGACTGGCGTATCGAGGATATCCCAACCCTCTCCTGGCGCGATCATACCCTCTTCATCTGGCAGCACTCCCACCCGCGCGATCTCGCCAATCAGCTCGCCTTGAGGGCTGAAGGCCAATGCCAGAGAACGCTGGCCAGGACCATCGCCGGGGAGATATCCCGCCCCCACAATGATGTGAACGCCATAGCTACGAGCCAGCTCGGAGAACAGCTTCTCCACATCCTGTCGCAGCGCGTTTCCTTCTTCCGCCAGGTGACGAGCTAATGCTCCTCGAAAGTCGACGCGCAGGAGTTCAGCCGTGGAGCCTGCCACGCGCGCCTTGGCACGTCGCCACAGTGATGCACCACGCCGCCGTCCCTGATCTGCCTGGCGCAGCAGGCTGGCCCGCACGCCGGGCAAGCGTGGCACGGCTGCCATCACTCCCGATAGCTCGGGGAGGACAACCAAAGAGGCCCCTTTGCTCTGAGCCATACGCAGGAAACGCACGCAATCGTGACGGTAGTCCTCCAGCGAGGCGTGCAGACGCAGCCGTTGCTGAGCGCACGCCACAATCGCAGTGTCCATTCGGGCCTCCTCTCCAAATTATGCCATTCAACGTCAACATTGTACCATGAGCGCATAGGGGGGACAAACAGCACGACTGCAGCATGCCTTTGCGAAAGCCGAGTATGGTACAATAGAGGCTGCTTATTTCTTACTTAGATCAGCGGGAATCAGCATGTGTCAGCATCATCCGCGTTCTGTCGTTGGAGAGGCTGAATAGCTACTACTTGGGAAACACATCGGGGGGAGACCCCGACACATGGAGGGGAAAAGCAATGGAAACAACTCAACCCATACTTTGGCTCGACCCGGCAATGGGTATGGCCGGCGACATGTTCTCCGCCGCATTGATCGGGCTTGGGGCGCCGGAGGAGAAGATGCTTGCCGTGCTGGAGACCGCTGGGGGACTGTTGGGCGAGGTCCGGGCATCCATCCAAAGCGAGCAGTTGCCCGATGGCAATTGGGGACGCAGGTTGCGAATCGCCGGACTGGAGGACCGCGAGCCTCTATCCATTGAAGAGGCACCGGGTTATCTGGAAAGCGCCTTGGAGGCGACTGGGGTTCGCGGGGCTTATGCGGCCTTCGCTCGACAGGCTCTTGAGGTCCTGGCCGAGGCTGAGCGCATCGCACATAGTTTCATGGAGAGTGCACCCGCCGTGTCGACCGCTACGCTCCCCATCATCGGGCGAGCACATACACCCTATCACCACGAGGCCCCCTATCAACCGCAGCCGACGGAGGTACCCGCGGACGAGTTCTACATTGAGATCGCCCCCGAGTATGCTACGGGCCTGACAGGGCTGGATTCTTTTACGCACATCTTCATCATCTCCTACCTCGATCGCTCCCACGGGTACCGACTATATGTCAGCCCGCCGTGGCGCGGCCCATCCCAGCGATTGGGGGTCTTCGCGACCCGATCCCCAGACCGGCCCAGTCCTATCGGGCTGACGCGAGCGCGGCTCCGCCGCATCGAAGGGAACCGGATCTACACAGGCCCTCTGGACCTCTTCGACGGCACGCCTATATTGGACATCAAGCCCCTCATCCACTCGTTGGACGAGGCCGACCGGGATGCCGAGGAGACCGGGAACGATGGTTGGCTGGAGGGGAGCGAGCATCTCGAGCTCCACCGTCGCGGGATACCCCACAGCCACCCCGGCGGCGGGCATCTACATGAGGCGCAGGACATTCTGCTGGACGTGACAGGCGCGGCTTGGGGACTCCAATGGCTCAATGTGGAGCTCGACCGGGTGTACTGCTTCGCACCAGTACACGTCGGAGGCGGCACCGTAAGCGGATCTCACGGGCAGTTGTCAATCCCGGCTCCGGCGACGAAGGTCATTCTACAGCGTCACCACATCCCCTATGCGGTGGGGCCGGTAGAAGTGGAGTTGCTCACCCCGACTGGCGCGGCGATCCTGGCTGCTCTTAACCCTACCTTCCTGCCGCGCGATCGTTCTCAGCCGCCCTCGGGCGACAACACCCGTGTTGGGATTGGGCTGGGGCGCCGCCGACTCGACCGGCCCAACGCGCTCAGGGTGTACCTGTCGACCCATGTGCCGCTCAAAGTCGATCGCGAATAGACGATGAGAGGAAAGAATTCATGGAGCGGAAGATCGAAACCATCTTAATCACATACGGACGCCCACTACAGGAACATCATATCCGGGCGATCCAGCAAGCAGCTCCCGGAGCCAGGCTAATCATCCTACCCAATCGAAAGGAGCTGGAACGACGCTGGGACGAGGTAATCCAAGACGTAGAGGTGCTACTTGGCGGTCTGCCAAGGGATCGGATCCTTTCGGTTCCACGACTGCGATGGATCCAAACCGCCGGGGCCGGCGTCAACTGGCTCATGGATCATCCGGAGATCGCTCAGGCTGATCTCATCATCACCAACGCGTCGGGCGTACACGCCATTCCCATCAGCGAGCACATCCTGGCACTCATGCTGGCGCTCACTCGCGATCTGCAACGCTGTGTCCGAGATCAGGCACATCACTTTTGGAACCGGGACCATCACCCCATCGAGATGGACGGTTCCACAATGGGTCTGATCGGCATGGGCGCCATCGGCGAGAAGACGGCGGAGAAGGCCAAGGGGTTGAATATGCGTGTCCTCGGGCTTCGACGCCGCCCGGAGAAGACATCGCCTTGGGTGGATCGCATGTACGGTCCTGATGAGCTGTTAGAGATGCTTCCCCAGGCCGACTGGGTCATCATCACGGCCCCGCTCACCCGGGAGACGAAGGGGTTTATCGGCGAGCGTGAGCTGCGAGCCATGAAGAATACGGCATACATCATCAACATCGGCCGAGGGGCTATCATCCAGGAGCAAGCGCTCATCCGAGCGCTGCGAGAGGGCTGGATCGCAGGAGCGGGGCTGGATGTGTTCGAGCAGGAACCTTTGCCAGAAGATTCGCCGTTGTGGGACATGGAGAACGTGATCATCACGCCGCACTACGCCGGCCTAACCCCTTACTACACCGATCGGCTCGTTGAGATATTCGTCGAGAACTTGAGGCGCTACCGCGCCGGGGAGCCACTGATCAACGAGGTAGATAAACAGGTGGGATATTAGCTGAACAGCATCCCGCCATCAGGTCTCCGGCTTCCGGGAGAGGCCGGGGACCTGAGTGGCCGATATGCCGAGGAGAAAGGCTGTGCGATGTCGGCATCACCAGTAGTCGTCATCGGGATGAGCCATTGTCCGCTTCCAGGCTTGCCAATCTTGCAGCAGATCGTTCAAGATCGTCCGGTCGATTTCCCGATCCCAGTACGGCTGGGCGTAGTAATGCCGGTATTCGCCGGCCGGTGACAAGGCAAACTGGGCATTCTGAAGCTTTCTCAGCCAACGGCCAATAGCCTCTTCCAGGCCCATGAAGGCCGTCTCGTCGAACAACTCGTCAATGATCGCCTGCTCCCGTTGTAAATGTTCGCGCCGGGCCTCTAACAATCGTGATGGATGCCCCATCCTCCGGGCGTCTTGAATCCGTCGGTCCGTTTGCGTCAGGTCCTTTTGCAACTCATACCACCGTTCACGTAGGAAGAGTAATTCGTTCTCACTCTCGCTGCCGTGGCGCACACCCGCGCCTCCCCGATCATCTGCCATTTACCCATCCCCACTCATCCCTTTGCAATTATCATTCTGATGACATCGACGATGCAAAGGCAGGTTGTTTCCAGCAGTTGCTCATCATTATACATGCCCAGCACGCGGTCTGCCATGATGCAGCGGGGTGACAAGCGTACATCTGGACCGATTCACGGTTCGCCGGCACTATGGTTGACCCACACCGGCCTGGGCCAGCTGGATCAACTCAGCGATCACACGGCCAACGACGGGCAGCAACTGGAGTTGTTTGACCAGCGCGATTAGAACTCCCACAACAAAGGTGGCGCCCACCGCGCTGCCAAGGCCATGAGCAATACCACCTAGAAAACGATAGAGGAGGAACCGCCCCATTCCGCCCGCTGGCGCCAGGAAGCCCTCGCGCCTGAGCTGCTCCAACGTTGCATCAAGATCACGAAGCGTCCTGATAAGCTCTCTACTAACCCCGGGCTCAGAGTGACCGCTCGACATGTTTATCTCCCGCTTGCTCTGCCGCGATGCCACACCCCAACGCGGCGCTGACGGCCTCATTGTATCATCGCGGCACCGGCCCCGCAAGATGACATCTCATGGCATCTGCTGCTTCGAAAATAGAATCGGTGAACGCTGATGACGCAGAAAAGGCCGATCTACGCAGATGAAAGGGCAAAATCGGGATGATCCCCGTGAGGATCTGCGTGCATCAGCGTCATCTGCTTTCTCATGTTCATCGTGGAGAAAGACGTACTCGATATCAAGCGTCTGGCTCCAAGTGCTTTAGCGGCGGATGGTCCTCATCCCCAGCCCCCTTCCCCCGCGCCTGGGAGAAGGGGGCTTGATTTGGCTACCTGGCGTTGGACATTCCCGTCATTGACGGGTATCATAGTCATGTGGGAAGCTGTTATGGCGATAATGCGAGATAGGACTGTCAAGGAGGGCGTATGCGGCATCTTCATCGGGAGGACCCTAATTGGCGTGAGATGAACCTGGCCATCTTCCGTGGAGAGGATCCCAAGGGTGTTTTGTGGCAACCCAGGCTGGAGTTTTGGTATGACGTAAATCGCAAGCGCGGGATGCTCCCGCCTGAGTATAGGGATGCTAGCCTGCTGGATATATATGATGATTGTATGGCATCAGTGCGCTACTTCACCGCGCCGTTGCGGGTGCGCTATCATAGCGTGCATGTGCGTGAAGAGTGGTTGGAAGAGAAACGGCTGGCGCGATACTGGGAGACGCCGCTAGGCACGTTGCGGGAAGTTGTTCACTATGACGCGTGGGGGTTATCAGCGTATCATGACGAGTACAAAGTGAAGCAAGTAGATGACCTGCGCGTATTGGAATACATCGTTCAAGACGAGGAGTGGTGGTGGGATAAGGAAGCTTACGAAGCTGATCTGGCACGCGTGGGTACGCGCGGCGTCCCTCAATTCTATTTCCGTCGATCACCACTGCAGGGGCTCTTCATCGAGCACATGGGGTTTGAACGCACGATCTATGCCATGCATGACTACCCGGAGAAGATCGCTCATTACATGGATGTTGCCGAGAAGGCGGACGATGCGCTTTATGAGCTACTTTGCTCGTGCCCGGCCCCGATTCTAAACCTGGGGGAGAACATCGATGCCCATATGGACCCGCCCCCGATCTGGAATGACTACCTGGTCCCGTATTATCGACATCGTGTTGAGCAGTTACACGCAGCAGGCAAGTTCGTGCATATCCATGTTGACGGGGCTATGGGGCCCTTACTGCCTCACCTGCAGGCGGTCCCGTGGGATGGCATTGAAGCGGCTACGCCGAAGCCTCAGGGTGATGTAACAATTGAGGAGATCAAAGAAGCGTTGGGCTCATTAGTGTTACTAGACGGCATCCCGGCCGTGTATTTTCTGCCCTCATATCCAGAGGATGTGCTGACACACTGTGTTGAGCGGATAGTCGAGTTGTTTTATCCTCGGTTGGTGCTGGGTATCTCTGATGAGATCCCTCCTGATGGAGATATCCGTCGGGTGAAACTGGTGGGGGAAATGGTGCGGGATCTCATATGAACCCGTTTCCCGATGGTCACCTATCGTGGCCGGTTTTGAATAGATGGTAGCGTTGCTCAGCGGTGATTACCCATAAGTACGATATGCATGCTTAACATGCCTTTCTCCACCGCAGAGACGCCGAGGACGCAGAGGAACTCCCTTTATTTTCCTTCCTCCTCAGCGCTCTCTCTGCGACTCAGCGGTGAGATGTGGGCAATCACCGCGTTGCTCATAATTGACAGGCGAGGCGAAACGCGTTACATTAGGCACGGCCTGCAACCGTCAATCGCGGTTCGGGTCATGGGCTGGCACAGAAAGCTCTCTCAATACTTCTAACACATGGAGGTACTTTGTCATGGCTCACGTAATCACTACCCTATGCATTCGGGATGGTGTCTGTGTTGAGGTCTGCCCGGTGGAGTGTATCGTGCCGGGTCCCAAGGATGATCCGGAGTGGGGGAAGTATTTCTACATCGACCCCGAGTCGTGCATTGATTGCGGTGCTTGTGCGGCAGAGTGCCCTGTTGAAGCGATTTTCCCCGAGGAGGACTTGCCGCCCGAACACGCTGCAGATGCGGAGATGAACGCCAAGTTCTTCCAAGAGGGTCCCGGGTATTGGGATTTCGACTTGGAAGAGGAACGCGTGCGCGATTAGCTGAAAGAGCGTTCGTTGGATGTCATGCCGTGGTACCTGCTTTGGGGGAGATGGAGCATAACCGCTCCCTTTCATAGTAGCGCGGGATCGCGAGGGTCGGGGGCAAGGGCCGAACCCGAAGGG
>JAGHDS010000487.1 GCA_021159845.1 Anaerolineae bacterium | reverse complement strand
GCCTTATCGTCCCATCCCCCGGTGGCGGGAGCGGAACCTGGCGGAGATCGAGGGGGCGGACCAGGTGATCGTCCCGTCCGAGTACGTTCTGGGAACGTTTTTGGCCCACGGCGTGCCCCGCGGTAAGATCACCGTGATCCCTTTCGGCGTGGATGTGGGTCGGTTCTCGCCGCCGGAGGAGCGTCCGGAGTCGCCGGTCCGGTTCCTTTTCGTCGGACAGATCGGTGTCCGGAAGGGTGTGCACTATCTCCTGGAGGCGTGGCAGCGCCTGGCGCTACCCGACGCGGAGTTGATCCTGGCGGGACGGGTTCAGAGCAACAGCTGGCCGGCGCTGGCGCACTATGGCGATCTTCCCGGCGTGCGGTGGGTTGGGCACGTGGACCCTGTGGATCTGTACCGTTCGGCGCACGTTTTCGTCTTCCCGTCGCTGGACGAGGGGAGCGCTCTGGTGACCTATGAGGCGATGGCAGCGGGCCTGCCGCTGATCGTGACGGGGGCCAGCGGCAGTCTGGCTCGCGATGGTGTGGAGGGGGTCCTCGTCCCCGCGCGCGACGTGGACTCTAATCACCGCGATAGAGCGGCTCTATCGGGACAGGGCGTTGCGTGAGGAGATGAGCCGCGCGGCCCGCCGCCGGATCGAACCGTACACGTGGAAGCGTTATGGCGATGAGGTGGTGGGGCTCTATAAACGTTTGCTATCGGAGGGAGGATGAGTAGGGGAAAACGGGTGGCGCTCGTCTTCGGAACGCGGCCGGAGGCCATCAAGGTGGCGCCGATTGCCTTGCGCCTGCGGGAGTCCACGGATTTTGACCCGATCTTGATCGCCACGGCACAGCACCGGGAACTGATGGATCAGGTCCTTGGCGTGTTCGGGCTGGAACCGGACTATGACCTGGACATCATGCGCCCAGCCCAGAACCCTTTTGATGTAACCGAACGGGTGCTGGCCCGGCTTCGGCCGGTGTTGGAGCGGGAACGTCCGGACTGGGTGGTGGTCCAGGGGGATACTACCACCGCTTTTGCCAGCGCGTTGGTCGCGTTTTACCTGAAGCTGCCGGTGGCGCACGTCGAGGCGGGGCTGCGCACTGACGACAAGTATCACCCTTTCCCGGAGGAGATCAACCGCCGACTGATCTCCGCTCTGGCCGATCTGCACTTTGCGCCGACGCAGCGAGCCGCGCGAAACCTGCTGCGCGAGGGAGTCCGGCCGGATGCTGTGCGAGTCACAGGCAATACCGTGATCGACGCCTTGCTGACGATTGCCGGGAAGCCAGCGCCTCCGTTGCCGCCTTTCGTCGAAGGGCTGGGAGGCCGTCGCCTCATGTTGGCCACGGCCCACCGGCGGGAGAACTGGGGCGATCCGATGCGTCGGATTTGTCGGGCGTTGAGGTTCCTGGTAAAGCGCCATTCCGACGTCGTGGTGGCGTTCTCGGTTCACCCGAACCCGCAGGTTCGCTCCGTCGTGGAAGAGGTACTGGGGGACGTGCCGCGTGTGCATCTGCTGGATCCGTTGGACTATGTGGCTTTCGTACATCTCATGGAGCGATCGTACTTGATCCTGACCGATTCCGGCGGCATCCAGGAGGAGGCGCCGTCGTTGGGGAAGCCGGTGCTGGTGCTGCGAGAGGTCACCGAGCGGCCGGAAGGGGTGGAAGCTGGCGTGCTGAAAGTCGTGGGAACGGATGAAGGGGCCATCATAACGGAGGCGTCACTCTTGCTGGAAGATGACGCTGCTTACAGGGCTATGGCGCAGCGCCGAAACCCGTACGGCGACGGCAGAGCCAGCGAGCGGATTGTGGAGGCGCTGAGATGAGGGTGGCACTGTTGCGAGTCATGCCCCAGGAACGGTTCAGGAGCATTGAGGTCTATTCGGACAGATTGATCGGTGGCCTACGTAGCCTGGACGGCGATCTGGAGATCGTTGAGGTCAGGGTGCAGGCGTGGAAATGGGGCGACTTAGGGGTGCGGATGCCTTACGGCCGTCGGGCGTCGTTGCATACGCTGGGGATTTACCTCTCTCGCTGGGTGAAATACCCGCTGGCCCTGCGGCGGGTGCAAGCGGACGTGTATCACGTTCTGGACAACAGCTACGGCCATCTGGCCTTTTTCCTGGACCCGAAACGAACTGTTGTCACGTCCCACGGTGGGACGCCCCGGACGTGGCGTGATTGGAACCCGGAAGGGCCGGCAATGTGGATCTTCGACCTGGCGTTCAAGGGGACCCTGCGGGCAGGGCACATCATCGCCGTCAGCGAGTACGCCAAGGGTGAGCTGGTTGAGGACTATGGCTATCCTGCCGATCGTGTGCGCGTGGTCCATCATGGCGTGGACCCCGTTTTCCGGCCCCAGCCGGAGAGTGTCGTCCGGGAGCGGCGCGGGCGGCTCCTCGCGCCAGGCGAACGGTATCTCATCCTGCACGTGGGGCACAGTGCCCGGCGGAAGAACGTGGAGATGTTGTATGAGGCCTTCGGCTTGTTGCGAGAAAGGGGAGTCCCCGCCCGGCTGGTCCGTGTCGGCGGGAACCCGACGCCTGAGCAGGCGGCGATCATCCGTCATCATGGCATCGGCTCGTTCGTGACCCACATCCCCCACGTGGACAACCGCGATTTACCGCCGTTCTACGCGGCAGCGGATGTCTTCGTCTTTCCTTCCCTCTATGAGGGATTCGGCATCCCGCTGATTGAGGCGATGGCGTGTGGTACGCCGGTGGTCTGTTCCGACTGGGCGCTTTTCCACGAGGTCTGTGGCAATGCGGCGCTCTTCGCCGATCCAAGGGATGCCAGGTTGTTGAGCGATGCCATCCTCGACGTGCTGGAGGGTCCGGAGCTGGCCCGGCGGTTGAGTGAACTGGGCCTGGAGCGGGCGCGGGCGTTCACATGGGAGAGGACGGCGCGGGAGACGCTGGAGGTCTATCGAGGGGTAGTCGACGGTGGTTGATCGTTTTGCGTATTTGACAATTTGTATGTCGATTCGGTAAAATGCAAATAGAATGATGATTTTGTAGGGAGTATGATTGATATGAAGGTTGTAACGGCGCAAGTGAGTAGTAAATATCAAGTTGTCTTACCAAAGGAGGTGCGAGTAGCACTTGGTATCCATCCTCGTACTCAGGTCTTGTTTCTCATTGATGGAGATCGGGTGTACTTGCGCCCCAGACCCACTAGTTTCAGCACCAAGCTTCGGGGGCTCCACTCCCACGTATGGCGGCAGGGCGGCGAGGACTGGCTGGCGAAGGAGCGGGCATCGTGGGAGGAGTAGGGAAGCTGCTGTCGGATCTGCAGCGTCATTCGTTGGTGGCTGTGGATACTATGGTGTTCATTTATTTGCTGGAGGATCACCCCCATTATGCGTCGGTAGCGGCGGAAGTGTTGTCGGCCATCGAGCAAGGGATGGTAAAGGGAGTGGTTAGTTCGATCACGGTCGCGGAATTGCTCACCGCCCCGGCACAGGCAGGAGATGCCGCTGCGATGCTGGACTATGAGCTCTACCTGTTGCATTTCCCCAATATTGCAATACACCCTGTGGATGTCGCTGTGGCTCACGAAGCCGCGCTTGTGAGGGCGGAGAGCGGACTCCCGGCGCCGGACGCCATCGTGCTGGCCACGGCGCGCGTGGCTGGTGCGGATGCTGTGGTCACCAACGACAGACGCTGGCAGGGGAAATGCTCGGATCTGCAAGTGCTCTTGCTATCGGAGTATCTGGAGGAGTGAAGGGAATCCGGGCGCGTAACGTATGCGTCACAGGAAGGCGCCAACCTCTTATCAGGACGGTGGGGCGTCCGAGTAGCTGGGGAAACGTATATTTATCCTGGCGGAAGGGTTTGTGCTGACCATGGGCCCGCGACCCATCCTCGCTCTGGATCATGCCACTGTCTTAGGTGGGGCGGAGCGCAGTCTGCTGCTTCTCCTGCGCCATCTCGACCGAACTCGCTGGGAGCCGCATCTGGCCTGCCCCGGGGGCGCGCTGGCGGAGGGGGCGTCGGAGCTGGGCGTGGAAGTGCATCTTTTTGATTTCCCCCGCCTGCGGCGTTCCGCATCCGCCCCGGTGGATTGGATCGGCGGGGCGAGAGAGCTGGCTGGCATCGCCCGTAGGTGCAACGCTGCGGCTCTGATCGGGAACACGGTGCGTTCTTCTTTCTATGGAGCGCTCGCTGCCAGGCTCGCCGGGGTGCCGTTCATCTGGCATATGCGCGATTTCTGGCTGGGGGAGAGCGCCCCAAAACACCTCTGGGCCGACACGCTGGGCAAGCGGTTCCTGTGCGCCCTCTCCTCCCTGGTCGTCGCCAACTCCCATGCCACGGCTGCCCACATCCCGTGCCGCGGCAAGGTGAAGGTGATCCACAACGGCATCGAAATCGTCGATTTCGACCCCACTATGGATGGCTCGCAGTTCCGGCGTCGGTATGGGATGCCGGGGGGAGCTTTGCTGGTGGGCACCGTCGGCAGGTTCCGCCCGTGGAAGGGGCAGGACCGATTCTTGCGCGTATTCGCCAGGGTGCTGGGGGTGGCTCCCGATGCGTGGGGTGTGGTGGTAGGCGGGGTGCTCTTCGGCGTGGAAGATGGGTATGAGGATCGGCTGCGCCGCCTGGCCAATGATCTGGACATCGCCGATCGTGTGATCTTCACAGGACATCTTCCCGATACGCGCCCGGCGCTGGCGGCGATGGATGTGTTCGTTCACCCGGGCGACCCGGAGCCGTTTGGCCTGGTGAACCTGGAGGCGATGGCGATGGCAAAGCCTGTGGTCGCCTTCGCCCATGGTGCGTTGCCGGAGATCGTGGCGGATGGGAGAACGGGCGTGCTCGTCCCGCCTGGGGATGAGGAAGGGATGGCAGAAGCCATCGTGCGGCTGCTGAACGATCCTTCCCTGAGTGCTGCCGTGGGGGAAGCGGGGCGGCTAAGGGTGGAGCAGGGGTTCACCGCGGAGCGGGTGGCAACCCAGATCGACCAGGTTTATAGGTTAGCCGTCGGAACG
>JAGHDS010000317.1 GCA_021159845.1 Anaerolineae bacterium | reverse complement strand
CGTTGGGAGTCTGGCTGATCGGTTTCTCGGTGCCACTGGCTATCGCTTTGGCTGGCTTGTTGTGCGTCTTAGCACCCCTTGGCGACTTGGCCGAGTCGATGATTAAGCGCCAGGTCGGTGTGAAGGACTCCAGCCATCTCATTCCCGGGCATGGGGGCGTGTTGGATCGGTTGGACAGCCTGCTGTTCGTCGTACCGATGACCTATTACATTTCACTGTACCTAGGATGACATGACTCGTTGCGTCCCCCGGTGCTCCTCTGCCTTAGACGGACCGGGAGCACCATCGTGGGCCAGCGGCTATGCGCTGGCGTCATCTTCTCTGGATTGGCTGGTTGGTCTTTTATGCTATCATGGCTATCATGTGTAAAACCCAGGCTTTGCAGGATTGGCCGGGATTTAGCGTTGACAAAATGATGCTTTTCGGTTATACTTGCTCTTGCCTGGAGGGGCTGAGTCGAGAGGCAAAGTCCCAAAGGGCAGGGGAGCCCCAAGGAATTGGAAGGCGTTCCCGTGAACCGAAGCCGGAACCGCTTCGGCGGTGATGGGGGAGGTCCCCCAAAGCGATGAAGCTTCGCTGAGGAATCAGGAGGGAAGCCTCGAAAGAGGTAAGCCCGAGGGAGACCCAGGGAAGCGGAGCAGAGGGGAGAAGCTCAGAGGCGAAAGTTTCTCTCAAGCTGTGAAAACAGGAGAGAGGAGCGGGAACCAAAGAGCGGAGGCGGGAAAGGCTGGAAGGTTACTTGGGGCCCCTGTTTTTATATCGGTGAAAAGCCTCCCACTCTCAGTGGGGGGCTTCTTTGTTCTTCGAGGGATCAGCCTCTAGACCTTTCACGCAGGACCTGGGGTTTCAGCAGCCCAACGAATGGGAGGTTCCGGTATCGTTCCCGATGGTCCAGGCCATATCCGACTACGAACCGGTCGGGGAGGTCGAACCCTTTGTACTTCAAGGGGATGTCGATCAGCCGGTGTTCCGGCTTGTTGAAGAGCACGCACACCTCCAGACTGGCAGGCCCCCGTGCTCTCAGGTTTCGCAGCAAATAGCTTAGCGTCAGGCCTGTATCGATGACATCCTCCACGAACAGGACGTGACGTCCTGCGATAGGGATCTCCAGATCCTTGATCAGCCGGACCACCCCCCGATCGCGGTCGGCTGGCGTGTAGCTGGACACTGCCATGAAGTCCACTTCTACGGGGATCGTGATCGCTCGTAGCAGGTCCGCCATAAAGAATAGCACGCCTTTGAGCACTCCCACCAGCAGAGGGTTGAGTCCCGCGTAGTCTTGGGAGATGGCCTGCCCCATTTCCCGGACCCGCTGCTCGATTTCCTCCGTTGGGATCAACACATCGCGGACATCCGCGACGAGTTCCTTGTAGGCTTCAGGTGGGTATGCTGTCATGGTTCTCTCTTTTGAGCTCCCGTCCCTGCGATCTTCTCGGCTTCTTGATCCAGGCCATATTTGACCATGAGATCGCGCATATCCTGCCGCTTGAACAGCTTGATGTGGACCTCCGGGTATAGCTCTTTCATGCGACGCAACTTGCGGTTCTTGCGTGTGGTCAACCGCGGCCGCAGGGTTGTCAGCTCGATGTAGAGGTCCTGTTGGGGAAGATAGAAATCCGGAGCGAAGGCTTCTGTGACATTTCCCTCATCGTCCCACTCTAGCGGGAACGTGCGGGGCTCGTATTCCCACTCGATTCCGTAGTAGTCCAGGATACGGGCGAATGCCTCTTCCGCCGGATGCGCGAACTTCGGTCGAGGACGTTGCTTACTCAAGGCTAGACTCCACTTGCTGATCGATCTCTTTCTTGCCAGCGCGCAGCTTCTTCTCCAAAGCCAGGCAGATCAGCTCCGCAGCCGCTCCGGGAGTCAGGTGCTCCGTGTTGATGATGAGATCATATAGCTCTGGGTCATCCCAGCGCGCGTGGTAGTAGCGACGAAGGTAATTCCGACGCGTCCGGTCGCTGGCGTCCACCTGGGCGCGGGCGGCCGTGAGGGGAATCCCCTGCGTCTGGGCGACTCGTTCCGCGCGCACTGCTGCGGGCGCTATGATCTTCACATGCAATGCGTTGGGGTGATCCTGCAGGATGACCTGGCCTGCCCGGCCGACGATCACGACGTTCCCTTGGTCTGCCAGCTCTTCCATAACTTGCCGTACGGCTTTATGGTAGGCTCTGCGGGCCTTTGGGGATGGGCGTAGTCCTAGCAATCCCAGGTCGTCGGTTGTCGCTAACGCGACCTCGGGCGCGCCCGCGCGACGGGCAGCCTGATTGATCACCTCTCGCCAGATGACCCGGTAGCCGAGGCGTTGGGCTGCCGCTTGGGCTACCTGATTTCCCAGGCTGCCCAGTTGTCGTGAGATCGTTATCGTCGCCATCGTTTTACCCCATGTGGCCCGGTCCCCTTCCGGGCGCCGGATCCCGAGTCGCTAGGGGTAGATGCGATTGAGCATACGTGGATAGGGGATGGTCTCCCGTACGTGATCGACCCCGCATAGCCATGCCACCATGCGTTCGATTCCCAGGCCGAAACCGGAGTGGGGCACCGATCCATACCTGCGCAAGTCGATGTACCACGCATAGGCATCTTCGGGCAGGTGGTGTTTCCTGATCGCCTCGATCAGCAGCTCCGGATCGCTCATGCGCTCGGAGCCCCCGGTGATCTCTCCGTATCCCTCGGGAGCCAGCAGGTCGACGCTGCGGCACACTTCGGGGCGGTCGGGCTCCGGTTCCATGTAGAAGGCCTTAGCCTCTGATGGATAGTGGTGGACGAACACCGGACAATCGAATTGCATGGCGATGTACGTCTCGTGTGGGGCGCCGAAATCATCGCCCCATGTGATAGGCACCACCGGCTCGTCATTAGGGGGCACGGTCTCTCCCTTAGCCGCGGCCTTGTTGATCATCTCCACTGCCTCATCGTATGAGATACGCGGGAAAGGCGGTTGTACCGCTTCCAGCCGAGAGAGATCGCGTTTGAGCACCTTGAGCTCGTTCGCTCGTTCCCGTAGCACGGTTTGCACGATGTAGCTGACGAATTGCTCCTCGATCTCCATTAACTCGTCCAGTTGGCAGAAGGCGATCTCCGGCTCCACCATCCAGAATTCCTGTAAATGGCGGCGGGTTTTGGATTTCTCAGCGCGGAACGTTGGGCCGAAGCAGTATACCTTCCCGAAGGCGAAGATATTGGCCTCGTTGTAAAGCTGGCCAGACTGGGTCAGGTAGGCCGGCGTGCCATGATAGTCGGTGGGGAAGAGCGTGCTGGTCCCCTCAGCGGCCGACGGTGTAAGGATCGGTGTATCTACCAATAGAAAGCCGTGGTCATCGAGCCAGTCACGAATGGCTTTGATGATCTCCGCCCGAATGCGTAAGATGGCCCACTGCCGGCTGGAGCGAATCCAGAGGTGTCGGCGGTCCAGCAGGAAGTCGATGCCGTGCTCCTTGGGCGTGATCGGGTAATCCTGGGCGAACTGAATCACTTCCAGGTCCCTGACGTCCAGCTCATAGCCGCCCGGCACACCTGGTGCCCGGGAGTCATGGCGTACCACACCCGTGACGATCAGGGACGACTCCTGGCTTAATCGGCGGGCGCTTTTGAACGCCTGCGGACTGACGTTGCGTTTGAACACAACCGCCTGGGCGATCCCCGTCCCATCGCGAATCTGCAGGAATTGCAGGCGGCCTTTATCCGTCTTATGGTGCAGCCAGCCTCGCAGTGTTACTTCTTCGCCTACGTACTGGGGCATATCCTCTATGCGCACGATCTTGGTCACGGAACTCCCCCTGTGGCGTTTACTCGATGTCCCTTCGTTGCCGTTCAGTTGGCCTCTGCGTCATCCGGATCCGTCTTCCCGTTGGATGGCGTTGCTACAGCAGGCTGTTCGCGAGGCACGCGCGCGATGCGTACACGCTCGATCTTCGGCCCTTTCATCTCCAGAATAGTGAAACGCAGATTGTGCCAGCGGGCTTCCTCGCCTTCTCGTGGGATATGGTGTAGGAGGTAGAGCAAGAATCCCGCTAACGTCTCGTAGTCTGGCGACTCCGGCAGGTTCAATCCCAGTTCGGCGTTCACTTCATCAATGCGGAGCATGGCGTCGACTTCAAAGGTATCCTCACCCACCGTTTCCACTTCTGGCTCTTCGTTTACCCACTCATCGCTCACCCGGCCGATGACCTCTTCGGCCAACTCCTCGATCGTGACCAGACCGGCCGTCCCGCCGAATTCGTCGATCACGATGGCCATCTGCATACGTGTACGGCGCATCTCCTGGAAGAGATTGCCTACCCGGCGGCTCTCCGGTACCATCAACACCGGGCGAATCACCCCCAACGCCTCCAATGGTTGGAAGCGATCCACTTCCTGCCGGGCCAGCAGCGTCAGCACGTCCTTGATGAACACCAGGCCGATGATGTGGTCCAGGTCTTCCTTATAGATGGGGAAGCGGGAGTGTTGGTGCTCCGCGAATATGGTCAGGAACTCGGCCAGGGTGGCTGTGTTCTCCACGGCAATGATCTCCGTGCGCGGGATCATCACCTCCCGTACATGCCGGTCGCTGAACTCGAACACGCGAACCAGCATCTCTTTCTCTTCTTGTTCCAGGATGCCGCTTTCTTGGGATTCCCGAACCAGATATTTGAGCTCCTCGACCGTGTACACGCCATGTTGGGATACGACACCCTTGACGCCTATCAAGCGCAGGGTGGTTGCAGTGGACCAATCTAATACCCAGATAAAGGGACGGAATATGGTGTAGAAGACACTAAGGGGTCGGGCCACCCGGAGAGCCGCCTTCTCGGGGTACCGGATTGCCAGGAGTTTAGGAGCTTGCTCACCTAAGACGATATGCATGCCGGTGATCAGGCCGAAGGAAACGAGGGTGCCGATAGTAATAGCGGCTGTTTCGCTCCAACGTCCGAGGAATGCGTGCAGAGGGGGCTCGACAATGGCGGCGATCGTGACATCTCCAACCCAGCCTAAGGCCAAGGATGCCATCGTGACACCCAGCTGAGCGGCGGCAATGTACGGATCGGTATGTTCCATCATATGCTGGACGAGCTGGGCCACTTTGTTCCCCTGCATCGCCATGCGGTCGATGCGCGCGCGTCGCGATGTCACGAGGGCGAACTCGACCGTGACAAAGAAGCCGTTGACAGCGATGAGGGCTGCGACGGCCAGCAGACGCAATAAGATGGAACCGAATGCAGATGTATACATGACCTATCGTTGTTAATTATACCATTTTGTCGGGGAGGCTCAAACCCTGTGTCGGTGGGGTCGAGCACAGTATGATAAGTCATCGCCGGAGAGCCCCGGCTTCTCCGAGAAGCCGGGGCTCTCCTTTCATTTGGGCATGGTCATTTCGGTCTTGTGATGGGAACCTGACCAGGGCTCTAGCATTCTCAGAAATG
>JAGHDS010000302.1 GCA_021159845.1 Anaerolineae bacterium | reverse complement strand
GTTATGGGAAGCTCCTGGCGTCTGGAATGGAGGCCGCCGCAGCGGCAAGACTACATTTCCTTCTCGGGCAAGGTACGGGCGGTGGACAAGGCAGGCAACGCCACTGAACAAGATATCACCTTCATCGTGGACGATATGGCTCCTACACTCCGCCGTGCGCCGCGCTTCTATCACAATCGACAACCTGCGCCGCCGGGCACCCATTTTGACGATCCCGTTACGGCCGATGTGTCCGTGTCTATCGCGATTCCCTTCGACGGCTCGGATCCCTCCTCTGGAGAACACATCGAGGTTCAGATCTTCGCGGACCAGAACCCTGTTGCCGAGCCGTCGCCTCTGCATCCCTGGAAGACAAGTCGGGAAGTTGGGGAGAATCACCCGACCTTCCATCTCTATCTGGCAGGCGAGTGGTACATCCACATCTTCCACCGAGATGCCCAGCACAACATGCGTGCGGATCATTATGGACCGTGGTATGTGGGGAGTTTTCTGAGCGCGACGACGGATTGTACCCAGCGCCGCCAGACCATCGTGGTCGATGGCTTTATGGACATCGACCACGCGGAGTGGACCGCGAATGAGTTCATGGATGACGACACGCGCGGAATGGACAAGGGCCACCCGCGGCAGTCCCTCTATGTGACTTGGGCAGGGGATGCAGTGTACCTAGGTTGGCGAGGCGCATGGTGGGGGGCGGATGGTCATATGTGGGTCTACCTGGGCGTGCAGACCGCGCCCGACGCGCTCGATGATGGCACAACGACCTCGGTGAATGGCCTGTACACCCTGCCTTTCAAGGCTGACATGGCAATACGCGTCCTCGACCCCGGACATGGCGAGTTCTATCACTGGGACCAAAATACCAGTGCCTGGGTGGGACCTGAACCTGTAGAGTTTGCCAATGGCAGGGTGGGAGATACGGAAATACGCATCCCATGGAACGCACCCGCGGACCCAACGGACAAGGCCTATCTTCTCGCTTTTGCTGAGGCTCCAGACGGCTCCCTATGGAGCGCGTTCCCCACAACCAACGACCTGACAGGGGACTTTCATTACTACTACACCTTCCACTCCCTGTGCGCTCCTCTAGCGGCCCTGGCCGAAGCCCAACCGGTGCGCACGTGGGTGAACTTCGCTGGGTGGCAATCCTGGCCTCCGCTGATCCCCGTGGGGCCTGGGACACCCGTCACTTATACCTTGCGGCTGACGAATCTGGAACCCGTGACTATACCAGTGTCCAGTCTGGCGCTCACTACCACCCAGGGCCTGAACCTGACCCAGGTAAGTGGTGTACCCTGTGCCCAGTGCACAGCCGGAATGCCTGTATGGACTCTGGATGTTCCCATGCTGGCTCCGGGCGCTTCCCTTCCCATCACCATCACGGGCGTTACTATGGATGATCTGACAGGCATCTCTCACATCTGGATGACTGCGACTCAACTTATCAGCAGCACACTGGTGAATAGCATCCCCTTCAAGCAAACGGCCGATACGCATCCGCCTCGCATCTCGATTCTCAGTCCTCCAGGGGACTACATTGGCACGGGGACGAGGTACCTGCTGGGGACCGCCAAGGACATGTCCGGCGTGGCCCTGGTTGCCTATAGCACGGATGGGGGCACTACGTGGCAGCCCGCGATCGGTACACAGAATTGGATGGCTCCTGTCCAGGTACCCGAAAACGCGACCTCGTTCGAGGTGCGGATTCGGGCGGCGGACGTCTTCGGCCAGATGTCGGAGATCCGTAAAACTTTCCTGATAGATACCACGGAACCTCAGATCAATGTGGATATCCCGCAGTACCTGACGGGGGATTACGGGGCCATCAGCGGACAGGCCGTAGATGTGGGACCGTGGTCCTGTTTGACGAAGTCCGCCATCCAATTGCTTTTCCAGGCCGGTATGGAGGCACTGCCCCACTGGCAAGATGCGACGGTCGCACTACCTGATCCCAACGGCGTGGTCAATTGGGTCGCGACCTGGCCCCTACCCCATGCTGATGGCATTACCCAAACGCTGCGTTTCCGAGCCATCGACGCGGCGGGCAATATCACCACCACACGTTGGTATACGGTGACCATCGACAACATGGCGCCTACCGTTGCCATTACCCAGACGCGAGCCTCGGTCTCCATTTGGGAAACCGGGGATGTAACCGTGTTGGATGGGCTCGCGACGGACGGTACTGGCATCCAGTCCATCACCGGTCTACTCTACGCCCCCGATGGTTCCATGCAGCAGCTGCCTCTGTCCTGGACGTCGGTGGTGACCAATACCGTGGCCTGGCAGTTCCCCGTGAATCCTGGCGCCCTAACATTGGGGAACTACTTCCTGCGCGTGCGGTTCGTTGACTGGGCTGGGAACGCATTTGTCTCCGGTGCTTACTCCCTGATCGTAACCAACCAGGAAGTGACGCCAACTCCAACACCCACCAGCACGGCTACCCATACTCCGACTCCCACAGCGACGCCAACCAACACGCCTACAGCCACACCCACGGCAACACCGACATCGACTGGTGTCCTAACGACGACGCCGACCAGCACGCCCACGGCGACGCCAACCAGCACATCTACGGCCACACCAACGCCAACTCAAACACCGACAAGCACCTCGGTAGCTACGCCCGCGGGCACGCCAACGGATACGCCGACGCCCACCAATACACCCACACCCACGAATACGCCAACGAACACACCCACACCCACCAATACACCCACGCCGACCAATACACCAACACCCACGGACACACCTACGTCTACGCCTACGCCGACCAACACCCCTACGCCAACGTCTACGCCAACGCCCACCAATACACCCACACCCACGAATACGCCAACGCCGACCCCCACGCCAACGAATACACCCACACCCACACCGACACCCGTTCACTGGCCTACGGTGTGGCCCAAGCGCACGCCGACGGTCACCCCCACACTCACCGCTACACCAACGGCGACGCCCACACCGTTGTGGAGGAGTTACTACCTTCCTCTTCTGATGCGCTCGTTCTCGATCCCGGAGCCTGCTCTCTTGTCCATGACGGTGCCGACGCCACTGCCCGCCTGGCCCAACCGTGTCTATCTCCCTCTACTGCTCCATTCATAGGTGCCATGAGGGACCTGAGGTACCACCCCCTTTAACCGTGGAGTAGAGGTAAGGATTTGAAAAAGATGGGCACGCTCTATAACTTCTGCGATATGCACCGATATGCACCACAACTCTCGCACCGAGCTCTATGTCAGACGCTGGGGGTATCGCTGGGTGTAGCGCACTCCCGCCATGATCGCCAGGCCCACCGATCACCGTTGGAGTTACCATGAGCTTTTCTCTTGCAGGGTGCCGCCGCCCCGTTGGCGGCCGCCCCAACGACGGGGTCACCGCTCGAAGGAGATGATTCAGCTCATGCAACAGTGGTGCTAGCCCTCCACGGTTAAGGGAAAGGCTACCTTCTTGTCGATTTACCAGGGTATACGTACAATGCGTGAGCGTTCAAAGCAACGCTCTCATGGACATCCATAGTATATCATCACCCACTACGCAGGACATTCCACGAGAGGCGATCCGATCATTGGAGAGGGCATGTGTTCTATCGCGCGCTCGTAGCCATCTTACGCTGGATATACACCGCTCGGCATGGGATTCGTCGTATCGGCGAGACGGCCACCGAACTCTGGCGCTTTTATATCCACTCCACGCTCACCCAGCAACGGAACCGCTACACGGTCGTGCAGGGCGTCGTCATCCAGGACGGCCAGGTTCTGCTGGTGAAGCGCACCACTCCCCGCGTGTGGGAGCTACCGGGAGGTGGGATCGAAGAAGGGGAGACGCCAGCCGAGGCGGTCGTGCGCGAAATCGCCGAGGAGACGGGCCTCCAGGTGCGCATTGAGCGGGAGCTGGGCGTATACCAACGCCTGGGCTTTCGCCCTCACGATGCGATCATCTTCCGTTGTGTCCCCACCGGTGGAACGTTGGCCCACAACGAGGAATCCGTGGCCGTCCGGTTCTTCCCGATCAATCGGCTTCCCCGAGGCGTGCTCCCCTGGTATCGCGAGGTGATCTACGAGGCGGCCGGCCCTGCCATGCCGCCTCGCGTCCACCGGCAATGGCTGGGGCTAGGAGCGATCCTGGCTAGCCTTTTCATTGTCCTCGGTGAGCGCCTGCACCTACTGGAGTGACTTACCTCTAAGCTTTTCTCAGCCCTCCATTTAGAATCATGGAAAGCTCCAGGCTTCCATTCACAAGACATTGACATTTCACTAGGTCCTGGTATAGTATGAATAAAAGATGGAGAGTATTTCTCGCCAGGGTGCGACGCTATGATTTTTCGAACCCACTCACTGGACTTAGCCATTTGTTTACTAGCAAATCATCTCAATACTTTGCCAGCCATCGGCGGTGCCGTTGAGGAATTGGAGCATCCGGATGAAGATGAGATTGAAGATCTACTCATCAATGCCGAGACGAGAGAGATCACCGAGTTCCTGGAAACGCCCACTCCAAGTTTAAATAACCTCTATCGTCCCACCCCACCGCTTTTTCGCAAAGAGAAGCACCTATATCGGTTCTTCATCGATGGCAGCCTTCGAACATACTACTTGGCCACTGGCATTGAGGGAAATCGTTCATTTCCCATCGAGCTAGCCCAGATTGGCGCCGCCGTGATGCAACGTGACGAGAGAGGTGCAGTCCGCCCGATCCGGGTAACCCACCGCATTCTATTGTTGCTTCCGAAAGGTCCGCTCGGCGTTTCAGATACTTTATGGCAACGTCTCGAGGACCTGAACACACCTGATGGTTTCTTCGAAGTTGTAGATACCACGCAGCGCACGGTCAACACGCCTCAGGAACCAACCGTCGAGAATCTGCGGACCCGAGCGGGTGGCATCGCCCGCAACCGGATGCACAGGCTGGAGATTGAGTTGATCAGCGAAACCAAGGATCAGCGCGATGAGAACACCTGGCTCATCCTGGACGGTGCTGTCAAGCTGGATGAATTCATCAAGGCTCCCTACATGATCGGCGTGGCCAAGAATTTCCGCAAGGATCCGGTATTTCGGCTCGGTCGCTCTGGCCGTAAACGGAAAGACATTACTGCGCTGCTGGCTGGCCTGCCATACGCACACCGTACTGTTGCCTTCAGCGCCCATGGCGGCCAAGTCGCCTTTTGGTATGTTCGCTTGCGTGAGCAAAAGGAGGTAGACTATCCTTTGATGGGTGTCGTGAAAGTAGAACTGCCACGCCCAGACCGTACACCTGTTGATGCCGATTTAGTAGACCTGCTTTCAAGGGCGTTGGTTGCTGAACGGAACGTCACGCCACATGGCCGCGACCGTCGCTGGCATTGTCACCTATATCCGATCTTCCTCGCCGAGCAGGCGATCAAGAACCGCTTCTACTCACGGGATGTCCTCATGGGAATGATCCGTTGGCCTCAGCCAGAGGCCCTTTCTGCTGAGGCGACATCCGTATGAAACAACCATATGAGGATGGATAGCTATGAACGAGCCCACACAGGATCAGGTTCTACAACAACCTCAGACGGACGAGCATCCGACCCCCAGGAGAACCATCCAGCACCACGTACGGTTTGGTCACTACTTTAGAGCACCGAACGGACGCGCCCACCCATTTAGCCAACTACATCTCCAGTAATTTCGGCCAGCTAGATGAGGAACCCAACACGAACCGCCAGGGTACTACGGTCGCTTCTGTCAATTTTTACTCGATGTTCAATGTTGGTGAGTATACTTTCGCCCCATACAAGGTCGTGTTTAGGGAAATTGCTGGTGGGCTCACATGTAGCGTAGTAGGTGCCATAGGGGGCAAACCTATCATCCCTGATCACAAGTTAGTTCTGTGCTCATTTGCGCATGAGAGAGAGGCACATTTTGTCTGCGCTGTGCTGAATTCGTCGGTAGTGCGGTTTGCTGTGAACTCTTATAGCGTTGGAACCCAATTCTCTACTCATGTCTTTGATTTCGTCGCTGTACCCTCATTTGACGCGAACGACCCGAGTCACATGCGCCTGGTCTGCCTGTCCCACCAGGCACACGAAGCCACGGCGGCCGGAGATACGGAAAGGGTGCAGGAAATCGAGGCGGAGATTGATGAGCTGGCAGCGGAGCTGTGGGGGCTGACGAAGGAGGAGTTAAGGGAGATACGGGAGAGCTTGGAGGAGTTGGGGTGAGGGAATGGGTACGGAGGGTCTGGACCACGAAATGCGCGAAAGAGCACGAAAGACGCGAGGGGCTTTCATGAGTTTCGTGATCTTTCGCGAGCTTCGCG
>JAGHDS010000227.1 GCA_021159845.1 Anaerolineae bacterium | reverse complement strand
GAGTCAACGGCGCGTACAGCCAGCCTGCCCGGCCCCTGTAGTCGATCTGCCACCAGTCGCCGCGCGGGTTCTTGCCGGTGATGAGGTAGACCTGGCCAGCGCGAGCGGCCCCGATGATCGGATAGTTCGTGCCCGGCCCCTTGCGCACGTTCATGTTCGTAGTCGGGATGGCAGCCGGCGGCAGAGGGGTTGGCGTGTTCGTAGGGGAAGGAGTGGGCGTTGGCGGGATCGGCGTTGGTGTATCTGTCGGCTCCGGCTTTGGCGTGGGTGTAGGCGTGAATGTCGGGCGCAATTTGATCACCGGTGTGGGTGAAGGAGTCGGCGTAGGGTGCAGGCTGATTTTCGGCGCACACGCGGACAGAAGGGCGACTAGCACGATGGTTAAGAGTGCTCCAAGGATGATCCTCTTGCGAATTTGATGCTGCCGGTACATAACCCTCCTCGAATTCGGTCTGTCCTGTGGGATAGGCAATTATACCATGCTCACCGTAGGCGACCAAGAGAGGCCACAACGGTAACTATTCACCATCAGGGTAAGAGAGATTAGCCGCACCACATCCTCGCACACTGAGTCTCACAGAGTTGTGTGTCTGCAGTCAAACAGCCCGAGGGCTTGTCGGGTCACACTCCTTGTAGTCTGTAGTCCCCCCTTCTCCCAGGCACGGGAGAAGGGAGTCTGGGGGATGAGCACCGTCCACGGCCAAAGCACTTGGAGCTACTGATATCGAGAGTCTCTTCATCCACATCGCTCACCGGATGCCAATGGGATCCAGCAAGGGAACGGTGAACAATTACCCGCAACGATAATCGCATCTGGCACAATGGAAACGACCGGGACGGGACAAGGGTTCCCGCCAGAGAGGCTGATTACGGAACGTCTTTCGCACCCGACGTGCCACGAACGGTTAGCGACGGCGGCCGCGCTTGTGTTTAGAAGCCTTGCCCCCGCCGTGATAAGCTGGCGCCTCGATGGCGAAGACGGTGCAACGCGACGTGTCCAGCATTCGCGTGCGCAGCCGGGGTTCCACCTGGTCCATAGGGTCCGATGTGGTGATCACCGTGGGGAGTTGCGCCACGTAGCGGTGGTTGAGGAGCTGGAAGAGCTTCTCTCGTGCCCAGGGGGTAGCGCTCTCCGTTCCCAGATCGTCCAGGATCAGAAGTGGCGTCGTGCGCACTTCCTCGAATCGCTTGTCGTAAGACACAGGGCTATCCGGGCTGAAAGTGGCGCGCAAGTGGTCCAATAAATCGGGAACGACGACGAACATGGGCACCCCGCGGCCCAATGCCACCTGCTGATTGGCGATCGCGGCAGCCAGGTGTGTCTTACCGCAGCCAAACGTGCCGGTGAAGACCAGCCACCCTTTGGGATCCTCCGCGTACGACTTAGCCAGTGTCAATGCCCGCTTGAGGTTTTCGTGCTCGCTGGCCGTCAGCTCCTGTTCCCGTAGGCTGAACGTCTCGAAGGTCTGATGACTGTGCAGGCCCAGGGTGCTCAGCTCGGACTGGTATTGATCCACGCCCGCCCGGCGGAAATCGGGCGCCAGGATCGTCACGATCTGCACCAGGGATGGATCGGATAATCGGGACCGCACGCGAATCTCGATCTCATCCAATTGTTGGTTGCTGGTGATCACGGTGGGAAGGCGGGCGTTATAACGGTAGTTGAAGATCTGGTATAGCTTCTCCTGCGCCCACGGTGTGCTGGCCTGGGCGCCCAAGTCGTCCAGGACGAGTAATGGGGCCTGGCGGATGGTCTCGAATCGTTCATCATAGCCTACCGTGCTGGCTGGGCTGAAGGTTGCCCGCAGGTAATCCAGCAGGTCCGGGACGGCGACGAAGAGGACCACATCGCCCTGAGCCAGACGAGCATTCGCGATGGCGGCCGCCAGGTGGGTCTTGCCGCACCCGTAGCCGCCCAGGAGCAAAAGCCATCCCTCCGGATTCTCTGCGAATTTGCGCGCGGTCTCATATGCCGCGCGTAAGTTGCGCTGCCGGTCCTTGGATAGCCCGATCCCGTCCGGGAGGAAGTTCTCGAACGTCATGTTTTCCAGCACATCCAGGTTGCTGAGCGCGCGCAACTTGGCCAGACGTTGCCGTCGAATCTCCTCCAATCTGCACTGACATGGGACTGCGCGGCCGAAGTCCGGATGGCCGACCGGCACATCCAGCACGACCCACCCGGTACCGTGACAGATGGGGCAGACTTCCTCCGGAGACGAAGTGTGCTCAGTGCTCGATGAGGCCGGCATATTCGTCTGGGATGTAGCGTCGACGCCGAGCCTCCGCAGAATCTCGTCCAGCGATTCCATCATCCTTTCCTTCGGTAGCCCATCTCTCCAATATAGCCAGGACATATCGCCAGTTTCGCTTGTTCAACCTGGCCGCCTCTCTAAAGGCATCCTCGATCCAATCTGGCGGGTAAGTGCGCTCCGCCTCCCGAAGCTCATCGGCGATCAGCGGCTGCAATACTCCGATGTTTTGTTCGTATAGTACGAAGATGTTCGGTCGTTCCACATGCAGCCGGGCGGTCGTGTCCGGCGCGAGGATGCTCTCCAGGTCCGCCAACTCGCCGCGCTGGGCCCGGGAGACCAGGTCGCGACTGCGAGCGGTGTTCATGAAGAGCCATTCCTCTTGTGGGGCCCCCTCACGCTGCACGAGCACGCGTAAAAGCGTTCCCCTGGCCACTGCTCGCTCGATCGCATTAGACAACGCCGCTGGTCCCGGCCGCCCCGTTGCCGCCAACGAAGCCAGAAGCCGCTCATCCGCTTCCAGGTCGGATCGGCGTAAGTACCGGATATCCCTCTTTTGTAAGGACAACTGCCATAGGCAGTACAGGGTCAGCTTCAACTCCGCCAGATCGTCAATAAGGGGGAGCAGATCGGTGAAAAACGGTTCGGGGACCCTGATCTGATGTAGCTTACCCGCCGGGAACCCGGCAAACCCACGCATCCTCCCCACGGTCAGCCTCCCCTCCCCTCACCTACTCAAACTCCGGGATATCCAGCTCCTCCCGGTAGAGCTCCAGGTCCAGGAACCGGGTGAGTTCCTGTTTGAAGTAGAGCGAAATTGTCCCTATGGGGCCATTTCGGTGTTTGGCCACGATGATGTCCGCGATATTCTTTCGCTCCGTCTCCTCGTCGTACATATCCTCGCGATAGATGAACATGACGATGTCTGCGTCCTGTTCGATGGAGCCGGACTCGCGCAGATCGGACAACATGGGCCGCTTATTCGGGCGAGACTCTACCGCCCGGGAGAGCTGGGACAGCGCCAGCACGGGCACATCCAGGTCTCGCGCCAACCCCTTGAGCGCACGGGAGATGTACGAGATCTCCTGTACGCGGTTTTCGGAGCGTGAATCGCCCCGCATGAGCTGCAGGTAGTCCACGATGATGAGGTCGAGCCCGTGCTCAGCGTACACGCGACGCGCCTTGGTTCGCAACTCCAGGGCCGAAAGTGCTGGTGTGTCGTCGATGAACAGGGGCGTGCCGGAGAGGGCTCCTGCTGCCTCCATCAGTAACGGCCACTCCGACTCCTGGACCTGGCCTAATCGCAGGCGTTGCTGATCGATGCCCGTCTCGGCGGATAGCAGGCGCTGCACGAGTTGCTCGCTTGACATCTCCAGCGAGAAAAAGGCGACGCGTTGCCGATACCGTCTGGCCGCGTTCACGGCGATATTGAGCGCCAGGGCGGTTTCCCCATCGCCGGGCGGGCGGCCAGGATGATGAGGTCGGACTTCTGGAATCCTCCCAGCAGCCGGTCGAGCAGCCGAAAGCCGGAGGGGACTCCCATCAGCTCGCCCTGATGTTTCGCCAGATAATCGATGCGCTCCACGACGCGATCCATAATCTGGCGAATGGGGGTCAGTGTGCGCTGAGCACGCGGACCAGATACGTTGAAGATGATCTCCTCAGCCCGGTCGACGATCTCGCCGATGTCCCCCTCGTCGGCATACGCGAGTTGGGCGATCTGCCCCGCCGCGCTGATCAACCGACGCAGGATGGCCGTGCGCTCAACGATTTCAGCATAGTGCTCGACATAAATCGCTGTGGGAACGGCATTGATGAGTTCCGTGACATAAACCGCGCCGCCCACATCTTGCAGGTGCCCTTCGCGTTCCAACTCATCGCAAAGGGTGACGAGGTCGGCCGGCTGGTGGCGTTCATGCAGATTGAGCACTGCCTGATACACCCAGCGGTGCTTTTCCAGATGGAAATCGTCTGGGCGCAGCCTCGGCGCGATCCGGATGATCGCATCGGGATCGATGAGGAGAGCCCCCAAAACGGCCTTCTCTGCTTCGATGTTGGAGGGTACCAGCCGTTCATTTACCCCCATAGCTTTACCTCACGATCGTGCAATGCTCCCTACCGGTGCCGGGCCAGAGACGCGAGAAGGAGCATCCTGCCAATCCGACAAAGAGCGGCGAGGCCGATCAGCCTCGCCGCGTCCCATACATTGTTGTCGGAGGAGACCAACGGCCACTCCAGACAGCCCAAGCGTCCTCATTCCTCGTCGTCGTCCAGGCCTTCCAGGTCAAGCCCTTCCACAAAATCCCGGAAGACCTCCAGATCCTCGTCCGATGGCTCATCCTCCGCCTCTACCTCGGCGCGAGGCTCTGCCTCGGTGACATCTCGGATGTCTTCCTCGGCGACGATACCCGCCTGGTCCATGACTTCCTCTTTCACAAAGACGGGCACCTTGGCTCGCACGGCCAACGCGATAGCATCGGAGGGCCGCGAGTCGACTTCTATCTCCTCACCTTCCACATCCAGGATGATACGGGCATAATAAGTATCATTCTGCAAATCATTGATAACTACATGGGATACGCGGGCGCCCAGCGTCTCAATCATGCGCTTGAGGAGGTCGTGGGTCAGTGGGCGGGCGACTTCTACGCCCTGGAGCTCGATGGTGATGGCGTCCGCTTCGAAGGGACCGATCCAAATGGGGAGATATCGGTCGCTGTCGATCTCCTTCAAGACCACAATCCGATGTTGGGACATCAAGCTTACTCTTACACTGTCAATCGACACCTCAATCATCACGACCTCCCATTGAGGCCAGTGGTCTCGCCACTGTATTATGACTCTTGTGAACGTGATTATACCACAATAGCAGGTGGTGGGACAAATGTTTCCCGCGTGAAGCCGCAATTCCCGCAAGACCGGAAGGGGGCTTGATTCGGCTTGTGGTGGCGGCGCAGCTAACCCCTTTTACCCCAACGGTGAACTGTTACCGGCGCGAACCGGTTGGTTACAAACGGAGGGGCGTGTTATAATCGGCGCCGATGAACAACATCTCATGCCTCTCCAGGGAAGGGTATGAAGATAATCCTCTTCGTCTGTACGGGTAATCTGTGCCGCTCGCCGATGGCCGCGGGGCTAATGCGACGGCGATTAGCTGCCGTGGGGCTTGATGGCCAGGTGCAAGTGCGCTCGGCCGGGATATTTGCCATCCCCGGGCGCCCGGCGAGCGCGTCAGCCGTCCAGGTCATGGCCGAACGCGGCGTGGACATCTCACAGCATCGGTCCAAGACGCTTGAGCTTCAGGACCTTGAGCAGGCAGACATCGTTCTCGTCATGGAAGAGGCACACCGGCGCTCGATCTTCAACTGGGCGCCTCATCTCCTACGCAAGGTGTTCCTGCTCAGCGAGATGGTTGGGGAACACTACGACGTTACCGACCCGTACATGGGGACCGTTGAGGAGTACCGACGACGTGCAGACGAGATAGAGGCGCTGCTCGATGCCGGGTTCGACAGCATCCTGAAATACGCGGGGATATCACTTCCAAAAGCCTGACTAACTCCCGGCCGCTTTTACCTCTCAGCCAGTAGTCTGGAAAGCTCGACATAGGGAAGAAATCCGTAGTAGTAAGCCATCCAGAGCGCAAGCCGTGCCCCCCACAGGCCGTCTCGGTACCCCCGCAGGGTGAAGAATCGGCGTCGGAACTCTCGCCACGGCTGAAGCACGAAGTTGTGTGGCCTCGGCCGAATCCCTTGTCGGTGCAGGGCCTCCGCCTCGTAGCGCGCGTATCGGCGCTGTTTATCATGGAACTCTCGCCAGGAGCGGTAGTTGTAGTGAATCAGCGGGTGTGTCAGATGGCCGGCCCGACCATCGAGGATGACCACCTCGTGTACGGGGCGTGCCGGATCGTAGGTGGCCTTCCCCCGGCGTAGTAACCGCAACTGGTAGTCGGGCCACCAGCCAGCCCCGCGCACCCGTCGACCCACGATGTAG
>JAGHDS010000026.1 GCA_021159845.1 Anaerolineae bacterium | reverse complement strand
TCAAGGCTTTTTCTGACAGGCTCCTGCCAATTTTTGTCATATGCGTTTTGAGCCACAAGTGAGGGATGATGGCAGGTATACGCCACGATGAACTCATCGATCAGGTACGCGATGCGCTGATACATCTATATGACCCCGTTCACCTGCAAAGCCATCCCCTGGCCAGCCTCCTGGGAGGTATGGCTGATGTGGATCAGGTGACCCGCGCACAAAAGCTGCGACGATTGCTGATCGAGGCTATTGAACAGCTCAGCCCGGCCGATGGTGCCTCCGCTTCGCCTGACGCCAGCCGCAGTTACAGCGCTTTGTGCTACCGCTACATTGATGGCCTCAGCCCCGAGGAAATCGCGCATATCCTGGCCATCAGTCCCCGCCAGGCCTACCGCGAACTACGCGAGGGAATCGAGGCCGTCGCCACCGTGCTATGGGATCGACTGCAAATGGATCAGCAGGTGGCACCTCTGCAATCGGCCGTCTCAGCCACGTCTGACCGCCGCAGTCTGGCTCAGGCCACCGTGGAACAACTCAGCGCTCACGCACAGCCGGAGATCCTGGACGTCTGCGATGTGTTGAAAGGCATTCTAAACGACCTCAAACCTTACTGTGAGCAGATCGGCGCCGGGATCACGCTGGTATCCTCACCACCCCCCGTGCACGTCTATGCCGATCGCATCATGTTGCGGCAGGCGTTCATGAATCTGCTGACAAGCGGAATTGACAGAGTTGGGCGTCGGTCTCTTGCCATCACCGTGGAGCGGCTCCCTCGAGAGTTGCGATTGACGTTAAAACTACATCCAGAGGTCGAAACGAGCACAGTGCCTCCTGACGAAATCGAGCGGGAGGGGATCGGCTGGGAAGTGGCCCTCCAACTGCTGCGCAAACAGGGGGGGCAGGTCACTTACCAAGGGGATCCATGGAGCGTCGAGGTCAAGATGCCACTGGCTGGACCGCATCACGTGTTGGTTATCGATGACATGCCGGACATCATCGATCTGTTCCGCCGGTTCACCAATCAGTATGCCATTGAGGTAGTCGGTGCGGAAACGGCAGCGAAGGCTTTCGAGATTATGCAAGGCATAGTCCCATCCCTGATTTTGTTGGATGTCATGCTTCCTCGGGAGGATGGTTGGGAAACCTTGCAGCGCTTGAAAGCAGATCCTATCACCGCGCAGATACCTGTAGTGATCTGTTCCATTCTCAACGAGCCGGGGCTCGCCACGGCATTGGGGGCTGATGGCTATTTGCGAAAGCCAGTCAGCCCAGAGGCGCTGAGGCGGGAACTGGCTCGCTGGTTGCCTCTGACGCCGGCGCCGGCCGCAGTGCCGCAGTAACCGAACGTAGAAGTCTCAGCCACTCATTCACTGGGAGCGGGGATGGCACCGTCAGGCTCATCTCTCCGCTTAGATTCGCAGCTTGTTCTCCAAGCTCCGTCGCTGTAACGATGATCACTGGGATATCAGATAGCCCAGGATCTTTCCTCATCTGTGCCAGCACGCCGATGCCATCCAGACCAGGCATAAGTAGATCTAATAACATCAGGTCTGGCCGCTCGCGGTGGGCAATGTCTAGCGCCATAACGCCGCCGTAAGCCTGGAATACCTGAGCGTGTGGCCGTTCTGCTCGGATCATTCGTGTCAGCAGGCGTACCATAGCAGGATCGTCGTCGACGATAAGCACTTTGGAGAACGGACGGGATATCCGGTCTAGCGCTCGTCGGAGAGCTTCACGGGTCACCGGTTTCAGAAGGTAATCGGCCGTTTGTAACTTCATAGCCATCTTGGGCCCTGTCGGCAAGGGGAAGCTAATCACGGGTACTTCATTGCAGTGTGCCGCGCGCAACACAGCTTCCACTCTGGACCTTTCCCCAACGTCTACGACGATAGCTGTCGGGCGTAGCCGCGTGACCATACCCGGCAATTCAGCTGTCGATTGTGCCAGTTCCACATGGTATCCCTCGAAATGGCGTCGAATCATAGCCGCAGCGCTGGGGTCATCGTGATAGATAACCAGGATGCGCTCTGCTCCACTCCCGGGCAGTATCGCGGGGTATCCCGGCTTGTATTGGGGGCTTATCTCCATTACAGGTGAGGTGGGGAGGGAGAAACCAAAGGTGCTCCCCCGTCCTAACTCGCTCTCCGCCCATATTCGGCCACCATGTAGCTCCACGAATCGCTTGCTGATGGCCAACCCAAGCCCTGTGCCGCCATGTTCTCTCCGGATCGAGTCGTCCACCTGATAGAACTCCTCGAACACTTTGGGCAGGACATCAGGGGCAATGCCAGGGCCGGTGTCGCTCACTGTCACCGTGGCCTCACCCTCCTTGATCGCCAGACGTACTGTGATCTCGCCCTTTTCAGTAAAGCGGGCTGCATTGCTCAGTAGGTTCAGCACCACTTGGCGAATGCGCGTGATATCCAACAGAAGAGGAACAGGCTCCGGGGGAAGCTCTAGCGCGAACATAAGCCCTTTGGCCTCGAGCACTCCTCGGATCATATGGGTGGCCTCCTCCACGATCTGCCGCAGGTCGCCGTGTTCTTTGTTCAATGGCATACTGTCGGCCTCGATCTTGCTGAGATCCAAAACGTCGTCGATCAAGGCGGAGAGATGCCTGGCGTTTCGATAGATCGCGTTAAGATCGCCACGATACGCCGGCGGCAGGGGGCTGCCGTAGCTTTCGGGAGCGGTAACCATCATCTCACTGAATCCGATTATGAGGTTCAGCGGGGTGCGCAGTTCGTGGCTGACATTGGCAACGAAACGGGCCTTGGCCTGCCTCGCCTCCTCAGCCTGCTGGCGAGCCCATGCCAGCGCCTCGTTGGCCCGTCGCAACTGGTAATAGGCGCGGTCCAAGTCGTTTAACGTGATCATCAGCCGGCTTCGGTGCTCCTGAGCTTCTTTCGTTCGTTCATCGGCCAGACGATAACTCGTATACATCCACTCTAGGACCACGTAGAAGTTCCGGGTGAAGGCCCATGCGATTACAGCGGTGAAGTTGATGAGGAAGAAAGCACCTGGGGACAGCACAGCATGTCTGGCCAGACCGTATACATTGGGAAGGAGGGAGATGAGGGCGATGTCCAGAACCCCCGCTACGAGGAATCCGAGCCGAGGATGGATCAAGGCACCAGCGATCAGGACAGGGAGCGCGTAGAGATAGACAAGATCCATAGATCTGGTCAACGCAAGCGCGACCGTGATATCACCGGAGATGCTGAGCAGGAGGCACAATATAGCCCAGCCCGGCCTATGGCGGAAGAATGTATAAGCGACTGCGGCACAGGCTAGGAAGAAGATGAACACAAGTAGTGCTTTCGCAGCCGTCTGAGGTTGGCCAAAGACCAGTGTCATCATCCATAGCCAGGAAGCCCCTATTCCTACCAGGAAAAGCTGCCAGGTGGTGCGTAAGCGCAGTTCTCCAACAAGGCGCTGGGCTTCTTCAAACCGTGCATGGGATGTCAACTGCATGGTTGAGCCCTCCCTCCGTTCGTCGTCTTCTCATCTAAGCTCGCGTTGGCCTCTACATTGTCCCTGTCCTCCACAATGCATCGTAGCCGAAGGCCATCGTCAGGTCAAGTGAGGGCGACGGTTCACCGTCCTACTAGGGTAGGCGTTTGGGCGTTGAAAAGCCTTGTTACCTGAGATCCTCTCATTGACGAGTGGCTGATCCGATGGTACTCTATGATCACCTTGGATTTCGCCGGATTCGCCATTCAGGAGGCAATTGAACCATGAGCTTGCGTCTTAGCCGATTCAGCCGCTTGCTTGGGCTTGTCATAGCAAGCCTGGTCTTGATCTCAATCCTGGTTTACCCAGAGGGAACACGGGCTGTCAGCCTGGGTACGTTTACTTCAGCGGTCCAGCCCGAGGTGCCCGCTGGGTACGGGTGGGAGCTGAAGTTCATCGTGCCCAAGCCTTCCCCAGCAGTTAAGGTGTGGGGGATTTACTTCCCCAGCCAAGATGTCGGATATGCCGTCGGCGGCGCGGAGTGGACGGTTCGGGAGGGGAAGGCCTTCATTTATAAGACCACCGACGGCGGAGAGACCTGGGCGGAACAGACAAACCACCCTCTGGCTGATCCAGCAGCCTCCTATGGGGGCTTCCTATCTGCCGTCCACTGCAAAGATGTGAACACTTGTTGGACCGTAGGACGCTGGGCAAGTATCCTGCACACGACCAATGGTGGCATCTCCTGGGGCAAGATGCCTCGCCCGAGTGACCTGGATGGCAATTCCTACGGCGGGTTCCTGTATTCTGTGCTTTGGACGGGCACTGGAAACACGGTGCTGGTGGGAGCTACATTAAATTTCATCTTCCGATCCACAGACGGCGTGCACTTCAATCCAGTACGGGTAAGCAACAACTTCGTGGTGCGTGACATTGAGTGCCCTACCCCCAGCATCTGCTATGCCGCGGCGAAGGGACGGCTGTACACCACCTTCAACGGAGGGGCGAGCTGGGGGGCCAAGAAGTGGTATGACCCCGATAACCCAACCGGCCAGGAGCCGCGTGCGGACCGTTACGCTTATGACCTGAGCTTTCTGGACACGAATACCGGCTGGATCGCCACGACCCTAGAGGATGCCCCTGCCGGCATCCCCCCCAGCACGATCCTGAAAGTCACGAATGCCACCTCCGATTATCCCACCTTCCAACAGCAGGCAGCC
>JAGHDS010000442.1 GCA_021159845.1 Anaerolineae bacterium | reverse complement strand
GGTGGAAGGACGCTCAAGTGAAGCTGCAGGCGGGGTGGCACGCTTTGCGGATCGACTACCTCGATCACGGGGGAAGCTATTGGTTTGAGGCGCGATGGGCCCCGCCCGGCCGATCGCCAGGGCCGATACCATCCAGGTTGTTGAGCTGGACGGAGGAGGACCTGGCGCGGGCATTAGCGCCGGTGCAAGCTCCACCGCCGGTTCTGCGCGTTCTGGGCGATGCGGGGAATGTCGTCGATACCGTGCCCATCGCGCAGGCGAGGTTGCAGGATCCGACCTGGTCCTGGCCAGTGGGGGATGCCAGCTTCCAGGGGTGGCCGATGACGTTGGGAACCAGGATGTTCGACCACGGCATTGGTCTATATGGCCCGGGTGAGGTAGACTTTCTATTGGATCGGCGGTTCCAACGTTTCCAGGGCATGGTTGGGGTGGACGCACATACTTACGGGGATGCCCACACGCGAGTACAGATTTTGGGCGATGGACGGGTGTTGTGGAACAGTGGCGTGATTCATCCCTGGGATCCGCCGGCCCCGTTCGATGTAGACGTGACCGGAGTGCGTACCCTGACGTTGAAGCAGGTCGAGGCCGGGCTGTTCGAGGGGCGCGGGGATGGTGTCGATTGGGTGAATCCCGTGCTCCGATGAATCTGTTGTGTAGGAGGATGTGGGAATGGCGCATCCGGCGCAGGGCTCCGCTGTGACTCCCGAACGATCGTGGCGGGCGAATGCGATCGCGCGACGCACGGCCGTCTGGGTTGAACGGCAGGCAACCCGCCGGCTGGCTGGTGTGCTCGCGGCGTTAGGGTTGGCGGTTTGGGGGCAACGGATCCTTTTGATGGGAGGACAGCGGCATGACGCTGTGTTGCTGTTTTTGGCGGCTGGTTTGACTTTTGCCTTCAGCGCGCCGCCCTTGCCTGAATGGCCCGCGTTACCTGAACGTCGACCGTGGCCCCAGTACGCTCAGATCGTGGCCGGTCTGGCCCTGGCGCTGGCGGTGGTCGCCACGGGTTTCTTCTGGCTGGATGAGCATAGCAAAATCGGGCTGTGGCTGTGGCTGATCGCCATCCCGCTTTACGCGTTTGGGGCGTGGGACGCGGAGAGCGAACGCTTCTGGCAGGGGCAGAGCCTGCGCGAGGAGTGGCGTCGGCTGCGCGGCTGGATCATCGCTTACCGCTGGGAGTTGATGTGGTTGATGGTGATCCTGTTGCTGGCCGCGTTTGCCAGGTTCTACCAGCTGGATACCATCCCTAACGGCTGCCAGTCCGACGAGGGCAACAACGGCCTGGACGCGTTGCGTTGGCTGCACGGCGCCCCCTACACCGTCTATGCCGAGACGAACGAGGGGCAGGCGACCTTCTTCACCTATCTGTTGGCGTTGGCCTTCAAGTTGTTTGGGGCTGGCGTCGTGCAGATGCGAGCGGTCTCGGCGACGGCGGGCGTCCTCACCGTCCTGGCATTCTACCTGCTGGCCCGTGACCTCTTCGGCGTCAATATCGCGCTGGCAGCGACGGGGCTGTTGGCCGGGGCTCGATGGCACATCACCTTCAGCCGCATCGTTTACGAGCTGATCCTGTTGCCCTTGTTCGAGGTGTTGCTCTTTTACTTCTTGCTGCGGGCGCTGCGCCGCGGTCGGCGTCGGGACTGGGCGTTGGCGGGACTGGCGCTTGGCGGCGGGATGCATACCTACACCGCCTGGCGTGTGATCCCCTTCGCCATCGCAATCTTCCTGGTTTACTGGCTGCTCTCCCACCGCGCCCGTTGGCGACGAGATATGGAGGGGATCGGGCTGCTGGCGGGTGGGGCGTATGTGGCCGTGGTGCCGCTGGGGGTGTACATCATTCGCCATTGGAACGTGTTCATCAGCCGCATCCGTCACATCTCCGTCTTTAACGACGTCGCCCGGGTCGGCTCGTATGAGCCGGTGTGGAGCAATCTGCGCAAGACGTTGTGGATGTTCAACTATCGGGGCGATTATGCCGCGTTGAACAATCTGCCGGGCGCGCCGTTGCTTACCTTCGATGCGCGCTCGTCCCAGGCGGTGATGAGCCATGTCCCTGCTGCCTGGCTGTTAGCCTCGCTGGTTGGGGCACTGTTCATCCTGGGGATCGCTTACGCGCTGCGGCACATCACTCGTCCATTGCCTTTCTTAATCATTAGCAGCTTTGTCATCATTGGCAGCGTGGCCGTCCTCTCTGTCGCCCACGAGGCGCCCACCGCCCGCCGACCGATTGGGCTCATCCCGCTCATCTTCCTGTTGGTCGGGTTGGTGCTGGATCGAATCTGGGTACTCTATCGGCGGGCGTTACGTGGGCACGGCCGGGAGTGGTTCCACGCCGTTCTGGCGGTGGCCGTGGCTGGCGTGTACCTGGGTGGGGTGGACACGTATTTCAACGTGCAGGCGCGCAATGAGTCGGTTTACATCGCTTACAGTGGTGTGGAGGCCGCGGTAGGGCGGTACATCCGCACGCTGCCGCCGGACACCCGGATATACCTCGTACCTGCCTTCCAATATCACTCGGCCGTCAAGTTCATAGGCGGTCGAAGGGACACCCGGCTGCTCAACCTGGTTCGCGACCTGCCGTTGCGGGAGGACCCGGGCGGGGATGTGGTGTACATCCTGGAGGCGGTGGACGCCCGGCTGGAGCCGCTATTCCGTCAGTTCTACCCCAGGGGGAGGCTGGAGGAGCATCGCGATCCCTTCGGGCGCCTGTATTTCATCTCCTTCTGGGTCCCGCGAGCGCAGGTGAATGCGGCCCGGGGTGTGTTGGGTAGCTACTACGAGGGCGACATGGGGGAGGCGGGCCCGCTGGCCTTGCAGCGACAGGACGGGCCGCTGAGCTTCGATTTCGCCAAAGAGCCGCCGACGTCGCCACCTTTCAGCGCTCATTGGACGGGGGCTTTGTTGGCACCAGGCTTCGGGCC
>JAGHDS010000074.1 GCA_021159845.1 Anaerolineae bacterium | reverse complement strand
TGCTCGGCGGTCTGGCAGGGTTCTTACTATACGTAGGAATCTTCTTCGCTGTAGATATACGCTTCCCGCCAGCCAATATCTTCAACGCCTCCTACGGCCCCTCCTGCTCGCTCTGGGGAATGACCCCGGCGGACGTGGCGAACCCGATCAAGCGCGTCTGGTTCGTTGGGTCGGCCGGGCAATGGCGCTCCGCAGCTTTCGCTGACCCGGCCCATATCATGCCTCAGCACATGGCACAATTCGCCCTCGGGCTTCCTCACGAGTTCCACTATTCCGCCCTGGCTCTCATGCCCCTGGGAACGCTCGCTCTATTCGCTCGCGATAGACGCATGGCTGGTCTACTCCTCCTAGCGCTCGCGATCCAGCTCATTTTTTACTTCAACTACAAGGTATGGGACATATACGTGTTCTACATCCCCAGCTATCTCCTTATGGCTATTCTGGCCGCAGCCGGGCTGAGGGAGCTTCTACAATGGGAGCGCAGGTGGATCCCACGTCGCACCATCGCGGCCATCGTATCGGGAAGCGTCGCCATCGTATTCATCTTACTGGGAGCGGTCCCAATGCTGGAATCGCGCTGGAACGCCATCGCGACGGGGATTGTGCCCTTTGCAGGAGAGCGCGCCTATCCATACGATCATAACACGGAACGTATGCACCGAATTGCCGGCGCCACCGTGCAAGCTCTTCCCCGCGACGCCATCGTGTTCACAAACTGATATTGGCTCTACCCCTACTACTACACAGCTCATATCGAACAAGGTCGCACCGACCTCCAATTCATAGAGACCTATCCACGGAGCGAGGGAGAAGGGTTGGCCTCATCCGCTATCCAATTCATCCGGGAACGAATCGGATCGCATCCCATCTATCTCACCCGGCGCGACTGGAAGCTCGAAGCGGCGGGTTTCCGCCTGCGTCCGGTCCTCAGGGGGCCAACACGCCTCTTCCAGGTCGAGTGATTGCCCTCAGAACCCGCACCGGGTTACGCACTACCGGAGGCGGCAATGCAATTTAACTTACGGGTAGTTCCCTTCAGCAGATACGGATCTTACCAGGTTTTCTCCCATCTGATTCCCCCACAAGTCGAATGGGAAGGACTATACCTGCGTAACATACGCGGTCCAGGAACATCATCTTCCCCCTGGCAGCAGCTCTTCCGCGTCACCCTTTTGCGCGACCACACTCCCATCCCCTTCCAGGAGATCGCCAGCCCCACCCACCTTCGGCTGGAAGCGGACAACGGTCAGGCCACCATCATCATCTACCCTCCCAACACAGTGCGCTTCCGGTGTACAAGCACAGGCCTCCGGCTCGAGATGGATCCGAGCGCCTACGACACCATCATACCCCTCGCACAAAACAACTGGCAGATCATCTCTACGGCCGTCGTGGAGACGAAATACCGCCTCATAGCGAATCAAGGGCACATCCGGGTACAGGCCCCGTGGCGCAGGATCCGCTCGGAACAGATGATTATCGACTTGCTACCCGATCCCACCACCCATATCGGAGAATTCTCATTAATCGAATTCACCACGGCATGGCCAGATCAGACAGACCTCCAGCCCTTCGACCTGGCCATGAGAGAGGTCGAAGAAGAGTATCAGAAGTGGTTACAGGGAATCCCTTCCGTGCCTGATCGCTACGCGCAAATGAGGGAAAGGGCTGCATATGTGCTTTGGTCGTGCACAGTGTCCCCCTCCGGACATCTCAGACGTCCGGCGATTTACATGTCTAAAAATCGAATGGCCAGCATCTGGAGCTGGGATAACAGCTTCATCGCCATCGCGCTCAGCGCAGGACATCCTCAGCTCGCGTGGGACCAATTCATGATCCCGTTCGACCACCAAGACGCCAGTGGCATGATCCCAGACCTCATCAACGACCGGCTGATCTCGTGGAGCTTTTGCAAGCCTCCTATCCACGGATGGGCATTGCAACACATGATGCAAAACACCACGTGGATCGGCCGAGACCAACTAAAGGAGATATACCTTCCTCTGGCTCGATGGACGGAATGGTGGTTCACGCACCGGGACGACGACCACGACGGTATCCCTTCCTACCATCATGGAAATGAGTCCGGTTGGGACAATAGCACCGTCTTCGCCGAGAGCCCACCGATTGAATCTCCGGATCTGGCAGCATACCTGGTGCTCCAAATGGAAGTCCTGGCGAGAATTGCCCACGTTCTGGGTAACCATCACGAGGCAAATTCGTGGCAAGGACGGGCCCAGGAGTTACTCCATAAACTGCTCGACCACTTCTGGTCGAGGGATCGGTTCATAGCCAGGCGATCGGGAACCCACGAGCCGATCTCTCCTCCAAGCCTACAGCTGCTGCTCCCGTTGATCCTGGGAAAGCGCTTGCCGCAAGCTATATACAACCGCTGTGTCGCCCAAGTCCGTGAGTTTATCACACCACACGGTCTGGCCACCGAGCACCCGAGTAGTCCCTTCTACGAACCGGATGGATACTGGCGGGGACCAATCTGGGGAGCACCGATAGCCCTGCTGGTGGACGGCCTCGACGCCGGCGGAGATCACGAGCTAGCATATGAGCTACGCCGTCGCTTTGTCGAAACAGTCGCTCAGAGTGGCCTCGCCGAAAACTACGATGCCTTCTCCGGGCGGGCGCTACGAGACCCCGCCTTCACATGGACGGCGGCTATTGCCTTATCCCTGGCTCACGACTTAGTGGATGAAGCACCAACACAGTCATGATAATGAACGTCCAAGGAAGCGAGGAGAGAAGGCCATGTTACAAGTAACCTGCGGGGAGCAATCGAATCTACAGGGTGTTCGCCACCAGCTCACTCAACACCTGGCTATGACGCTGGTCGGGATGAGCCTTATATTGATCTTGCTAACATGGCCGTATCCCTCCACCCCCTTGACGACGATGGTCCCATGGGCTTTATGGCTGGCGCTCGCGGGCGGAGGGACATGGGCCGTGGTCAATCGATGGCCTACACTGGCCCGGCACCTGTTGCTATGGGGATGTACCGCCGGGATCTTAGGAGGCATGTGGTGGTTCCCGGCACCATGGGTCCCCTTCTTGGGGCTCATCCTGCCCTTCGTTGGAGCGATGATCGTTCCCGGTGGGGCTATGATCGCTCCAAGCGCCGTGGCACTGCTAGCGACATGGCTCACAGTGCGAGGCGTACGTCCCTATCCACTGCCAGAGCTCTGGACCGGGCTCGTACTGGGGGCTGCCCTCTCCTGGCAAACGATGCGCACATTGTATACGGCATTGGAATGGGCATGGACGATGCAACAACGAGCAGACCAGCTACTCGGCCTGGCGCGAGATCGCCAGGCCGAACTCAGCCGCGCTCTGAAATCCCTTGATCTCGCCAATTCGCTGTTGCGTCGCACCCAGCATGAGCTGATCACGGCGCGCAAGCAAGCGGAAGAGGCTCGCCGCATGAAAGAGCAATTCGCCGCTAACATCAGCCATGAGCTTCGCACACCGCTGAGCCTGATCCTGGGGTTCAGCGAGATCATGTACCTGTCCTCTGAAGTTTACGGTGACATGGAATGGCCACCTACACTACGGCAGGATGTCTATCAGATCTATCGCAGCAGCCGACATCTGCTGGAAATGATCGACGATGTACTCGATCTTTCACGCTTCGAGATCGCCGAGTTCACATTGGACAAGGAGCCAACCCCCTTAAGCCAGTTGCTATGGGAGGTCACGGAGATCGCCCAAGGGCTCTTCCGGGGCCGCCCGGTACAGCTAGAGCTATACATCGCCCCGGATCTGCCGACGCTGACGATCGACAGGACGCGTATCCGCCAGGTATTGCTGAATCTGCTGAACAACGCAGCCCGATTCACAGAGCAAGGTCACGTACGTCTGCAAGCCCGACGAGGAGAGGGCGAAGTGATCATCAGCGTAAGTGACACAGGCCCCGGCATCCCTCCAGAGGAAGTCCCCCATCTATTCGAGGAATTCTACCAAGTGGACCGGTCCCTGCAGAGACGCCATAACGGGGCCGGGTTAGGGTTGGCTATCAGTAAGCACTTCGTGGAAGCCCACGAGGGTCGGATATGGGTGGAAAGCCAGGTAGGGGTGGGATCCACGTTCACATTCACCCTGCCGATCCCCGGCGAGAAGGTGTTACCATCCCCGATACGGATGGGTGAACCGCTGGAGATGCCCGCCCCCAAAACGAAGCCTCTCCTGCTGGTTGTAGACAAAGACCCGGCTGTCGCCACATTAATCCGGCGTCATATTCCGGAGTACGAGGTCGTCCATATTCCAGATGCAGCACAAGTGACAGACGCGGTGAAGTGGTGGCATCCCCATGCCGTTCTGTGGAACGTTCTGCCGGACAAACAGATCCTCCCCAACGAGGGGTTGCCAGCCTCGGTTCCCATCATAGAATGTTCGCTGCCCAGTCAGGCATGGGTAGCCGAGGGGCTGGTCGTCGCCGAATGCCTGGCCAAACCCATCACTATAGAAGGCCTCTGGGGCGCCATCCGACAGGTCGACAACATCCACGACGTGCTCATCATCGACGACGATCGGGATTTCTGCCAAATGGTGCGCCGGATGCTGAGGGCAGCGGATAAAGAAGGAACGATCAAGATACGCAGCGCATATCATGCGACGGCCGGCCTGAGCGCCATGAGGGAACGACGCCCCGACGTGGTACTGCTCGACTTGATCATGCCGGATATGGACGGGTTCCAGGTGCTAGAGGAGATGCGTGCCGACCCCATCCTATCTGAGGTGCCGGTGATCCTCCTGACGGCGAGCAGCTACGCGGAGGATATCCTGGCACAGCGAGGCGGGCACCTGACCATCCATTGGCCCGCTGGAGCCAGCCCAGCGGAGACGCTACAATGCCTCCGCGCGGTGATCGGCACCTTGAAATCACACTATGATAAGCAAGCAGAAGCCACAGAGGAGATACAAGCCCCCCAGAATATGCCTCTCATAAACGCGGGCGGCAACGGGGCTTACACAATGTCCAGTTGACGCAAGGCACTCAAGATAGCTTCTCGGCTGATGGGCTTGGGTAGAAAAAGCGAAGCCCCCAAGGAGTAAGCCAGCTCCGGATTGTCAATGATGGAACAGACAATGACGGGGATATCCTGCGTTTTAGGATGATTGCGTAGTCGCTGTAAAAGCTCCCAGCCGTGCATCTCGGGCATCATAATGTCCAACACGATAGCGCTGGGCACCAACTCCTGAGCAAGCCGCAGCCCCTCGTAAGCGCTGGTAGCGGGGATCACCCGGCAAGCCTGATCGGTAAGGTATCGCTCCAACAGGCTCACTAGCCCCTCGTTATCATCAATCACCAAAACGGCAGGCCCCTCCTCACCCATACGCAGAGAGACCACATAGTCCCACTCGTCACGCCGCTCCTGCACCACCGCCCATCCCAGCCGCTCGACCAACTGGGCGATGATGAAATCGAGCACGGGCACACGTCCAGACTCCGGCGAAAAGCGGATGGTCAAAACAGTCACCCCGCCATCCCGGGACAGCGTGAGCGTGACATCACCAGGTTGAGCCCGTTCGACAACACTGCTTACTATATTGACCAACACTTGTTCGGCTATAAGCGGGTCAATGGAAAGCGTGAGCGGTTCTGGGGTGGCTTCCAGATGAAGTTCGATAGCGCGCTGATCAGCCTGACGCTGCACGGTCCCCAAGGCACGTCGTAGAAGTTCCTGGATCACCGTCGGGCGCGGATGCAGCTCGATACGAGCCATCTCAGCCTGGATCGAGGAGAGCTGCACAGCCCGCGGCTCCTGCCTGGATGCCCCAGAGCGGCGCGCCCAGAGAATAGCAGCGACATTCTCCTCGGCCTGGCGCAGATCCCGATGCGCCTGGCGGGTGGATAACCCCAGTTCATGCGCGGCCTCGCGCACGGTCATCCTTTCGATGTAACGGAGCCGCAGCAGATTGTATGAGCGAGCGTGAGGCGCGTGGAAGGGGATACCAATGCCAGGATTCAGCGCCTCGATAGCGCTGGCGAGCTCCCGTCGCAGCCTCTGCCCAACGATCTCGGCGCTCGGCTGCGCAGCCAGGCCATACTCATGGACAAGCGGGTGTTGCTGCAAGTACCCCAAATCATACAGATTCTCCAGAGCGTCCTTAACCTGCTGGACAAAGTCGTCCGGCGGATTCGCATCCGGGCTCCGATCCGTCCCCGACTCTCCCTGTCCCTCAGTCATCCTCTATCCTCATAACATGGCACTCCCTTGTCATAGGTGTGACACCCCCCAGCCTAGACTTGACTTCACCACTCCGATTATACTTATGGTGTCACTGTACCCGCAAGTCCCTTTGCGGTTCACCACCGGCCTGAGATGCACCCAAGGGATGGGTACGGCCTTTCGCTGCTCACCTCCAGGCACATCGAACCCACAGATGCACAACCATGCGCCCATTGGAAAGCCGTTCGGCCAACGGATCCATGTCATATCCGAGGGGAGGATCCCCCAACTCAAGTGATTCAGAGGAGGTTGAAATGCTTGACAGAAAGCTAAGCCGTCGAGATTTCTTGAAAGGGGTATCCGGCGTAGTAGCCGGAGGTATGCTGGCCGCCTGTGCTCCTCCCGCCACACCTGTCTCGCAGAAACCTGCTGAGGCACCCGCCAAGTCCGAGGCCAAGCTCACCCCCATCAAGTTCTGGACTTTCTGGGGCGGGTTTGAGGAGATGCACGAGGACTGGAAGAAGACAGACGCCTACGCCAAGTTCATCGATGGCAATCACCTGAAGCTTGAAATCACATCCGATGTAAGCCTGGAATCCTTCCTGTCGAACATCGCCGCAGGCACGCCCCCAGACGTAGGGGTGATCTGGATCTACCTCGACCTCATGGCCAAAGGCGTACTAACCCCCATCGACGACCTGGTAGCTGCCAGCTCCTTGAAACCAGAGGAATTTCTGGAAGGGAACTGGAAGTTCTGCAGCTACAAAGGCAAACAATACGGCGTTCCGGCCCTCGAAGCGTTCGTTCGTCGCGGGTTGAACTACAACGCCCGGATGGTGGAAGAAGCAGGTCTGGACCCGGACAACCCACCGGTCACATGGGATGAGGCGCTCGCCTGGCATAAGGCGCTGACGAAGTTCGATAGCGCGGGGAATCTCATCCAGTTCGGCCTCGACCCCTACGACGCAGAAGGCGGCGTCTGGTCCAGCGATGGCTTCATGATCGCGGAGTCGTGGGGGTTCGACTGGTTCGATGAGAACACCGGCGAGTTCAACATCGACAACGACAAGATGGCAGAAGGCCTCGAGACGCTCGCCGAGTTCATCCGAATCATTGGCCCGGACAACCTGGATGCCGTGCGCGCTGTAGCGGGGCAGGGCACCTGGGGAGGCGCATTTAACGCCGAGGTACAGGCGATGATCATCGAGGGGTACTGGCACCCCGGCGAAACCGCGCATGAGAAGCCCGAGGTCTCCAAAGTGAATCGCGCCACGTGGGTACCTGTGCCGGAGAGCCGCAGGGGCACGAAGTTCCAATTCGCTGGCGGACACATGCTGCTCTTCTTCAAAGACGCCGAACACCCCAGAGAGGCATTCCCCGTCGCCGAGCTCGTCAACACGCAGGAGATCTGCGACATCATCTTCCAGCGCAACGGCTGGCTACCCGCGTGGAAGCCCTTCCTGGAGACCGTTGATCCGTCGATCTACCCAGGGCTGGACTTCTACTTCAAGTCCATCAAAGAAACCAACGAATGGTGGCACGCCGAGCCGTGCGAGCTTAGCTCGGACTTCCGACAGACGAAGTTCGCGGAAGTTCGAGAGGCCATCTATCGAGGCGAGATGACGGGGAAGGAAGGGGCGAAGAAGCTACAACAGCTATTCGAGGAAGAGTACAAAGCCGCAGGCTACAAGTCCTGAAGCGGACGAGCCAAGCCTGGTCACAGTGGGGCGGGGGTATTCCTCCTGCCCCACTGCTTTGCTCCGTTCCGTCACCCAACAGGGTTTCATCCTCCCACTACAAAGATGACCCACACCTTCGGAGGCGCCAGTTGCCGACATTGAGGTGGTAATATGACCGTTTCCGTTTTTCGAGGATTCCGCACGCTATCCTATCGCGAGCGCCGTAATCTCCTTTTGGGGGTGATCTTCACCTCTCCCTGGCTAATCGGCTTTCTATTATGGACCGTCTACCCACTGCTGGCCGCGATCTACTATAGCCTGACCCGTTACGACATTATGCGCCCCCCCATTTTCATCGGGCTAAAGAATTATAAAGACCTGATCACCTCTGATGAGACGTTTCGCATCGTCATGCATAACACGCTCTATTGGGTAGCGCTCAGCGCGCCGAGCGGCGTGATCTCAGCCTTCCTGATGGCCACCCTACTGAATACGCGCATCCTCGGCCGATCGCTTTTTCGGGCCATCTTCTTCTTCCCCGCTATCGTGCCCGTTTTCGTGACTGCGATGGTGTGGCGCTACCTGCTCAACATCCAATACGGCGCCATCAATGCCGTGCTACAGGAGCTGGGCCTATCTACAATCCCTTTCCTCTCCAACCCGCAACTGGTAAAACCGACCCTCCTGGTGATCAATATGTGGGCCCAGGGCAACGCCATGGTGATCTTTCTAGCCACTTTGCAAGACGTACCTCGCTCTCTTTACGAGGCGGCAACAGTGGACGGGGCTAACGCTTGGCATAAGTTCTGGCATATCACGATCCCCATGTGCAGCCCGGTCATCCTGTTCAATCTGATCATGGGTTTCATCGGCAGCTTCCAATACTTCACCCTCCCCTGGCTACTGACTCAGGGGGGACCCAACCGGGCAACCGAGTTCTACGCCTTATACCTCTACCGCAATGCCTTCCAATGGCTACGCATGGGGAAAGCCGCCGCTTTAGCATGGATCCTGTTCATTATCACCGTGGTATTCACTGTGATTCTGTTCAGGACCTCGGCACGCTTTGTCTACTACGCTAGCGAAGAGGAGAGAGGGTAATATCATGATCCATTCATCATCCCCCACCCCGTCATGGCAAATATGGACCAGACCAGGCTGGTGGCGTAAGCTGAGCATCTCCCAGGTGATCGTTGAAATCCTCAAGTATTTCATCCTGATCACCCTAGCCGTCAGCTTCCTGCTGCCGTTCTTCTGGATGGCGACCTCAGCCTTAAAGGACGACTCCCAGGTTTACACATTCCCGCCGGTCTGGATTCCCAGGCCCGCTCACTGGAACAACTTTCCAGATGCGTGGAATTTCTTGCCCTTTAACCTGTACCTCTTCAACACCGTCGTCAAATACGCTGTCCCATCCACAATCGGCACAGTGCTCTCGTCTGCCCTGGTCGCCTACGGGTTCGCCCGGATACGCTGGCCTGGCCGTGACATCCTGTTCTCCATCTGCTTGATGACAATGATGGTACCCGGGCAGGTGACCTTGATCCCTCTCTTCATCACGTTTAAGAAGATGGGATGGGTAAACACCTATCTACCCCTCGTCGTCCCAGCCTATTTCGGTAACGCCTATTTCATCTTTATGCTGCGACAATTCTTCAGGACGATCCCGCTCGAGCTCTCCGACGCGGCCCGAATCGACGGAGCCAGCGAGTTCGCCATCCTGTTTCACGTAATCCTCCCGCTGGTGCGACCCGCTTTAGCCGTCGTCGCGTTGTTCCAATTCATGTGGACCTGGAACGATTACTTCGGCCCGCTGATTTACGTCAACATCCGGCCACAATGGACGCTTGCCCTGGGGCTGGAGCACCTACGAAACCAGGCGACCCAGGTGGGGACGAAAGTGCTGGCATACCCCTACCTGATGGCAGTCAGCACGATCATCACCCTCCCTATCGTGTTGCTCTTCTTCTTCGCTCAGCGCACGTTCATCGAGGGCATCACGCTGACCGGAATGAAAGGATAAAGTGCGGAGATCGACAAGATGCGTAAACGGAGACAAGAAACACACCCTTATATTCCCAACTCCGCCCCTACCGCCAAGGAGCAGATGCTCAAGGCGATAGGGGCCAAGACTGTAGATGAACTCTACGAGGACATCCCAGATCACCTACGGGTCGGGGGACTCCTGAATCTCCCTGAACCACTTCCATCGGAATACGCGCTGCGCAGGCACGTAGAGGGTATCCTGGCGAGAAACGAGACGTGTCAGGATCACTTGAACTTCCTCGGAGCCGGGTGTTACCAACACTATGTGCCGGCGATCTGTGATGAGATCAACCAGCGCGGCGAATTTCTGACCGCCTACGCGGGCGAGCCCTACGACGACCACGGCCGATTCCAAGCTCTATTCGAGTACACCAGCATGATGGGCGAGCTGCTGAACATGGACGTGGTCAACGTCCCCACCTACGACGGCTTCCAGGCGGCAGCGACGGCCCTGCGTATGGCATCCCGGATCACCGGCCGAGACGAAGTGCTGATTCCAGAGGTCATCAGCACCGACAAGCTGCTCCATATCCAAAACTATTGCAGCCCCGACATCACCATCCGGCTAATCGGCTACAACCCGGCCACAGGTCAGCTCGATCTGGACGCGCTCCAATCGACGATCTCCGAGCGGACGGCCGCCGTCTACTTCGAGAACCCATCCTACCTCGGGTTCATCGAGACGCGTGGCGACGAGATCGCGCGGATCGCCCATGAACACGGCGCCATCTGCGTGGTATACGCGGACCCAAGCTCCCTGGGGGTCCTGACGCCGCCAGCAGACTACGGTGCTGACATCGTATGCGGGGACATCCAGCCGTTGGGTATGCACATGCAGTTCGGCGGCGGTCAAGGGGGATATATCGCCACCCGGGATGAGGAACGCTACGTGATGGAGTTTCCCTCCCGCCTGTTCGGCATCACTTCAACCCGGGTAGAAGG
>JAGHDS010000295.1 GCA_021159845.1 Anaerolineae bacterium | reverse complement strand
GTTCTAAGCGTGTGGGGTGGGTTCCGCAAGCGGGTCTACACATCGCTCGCCGGCCTTACATTGATGGGGGGAGGATTCACGATGGTCGGCCTAGCCCCGGCAACCGCGTTTTGGTTGGCTCTCGTGGGCAACTTCCTGGCAGGATTCATGAACCCTATTGCCAACGGGCCGCTGTTCGCGGTATTGCAAGCCACAGTGACCCCGGGGATGCAAGGGCGCGTATTCACGGTGATTAGTAGTTTGACATCGGCCATGGCCCCTATAAGCTTGGCTGTCGCTGGCCCGATCGCCGATATAGTAGGTGTGCGAGCGTGGTATGTGGTCGGTGGCCTGACCTGTGTGGTGCTTGGGGTCGGCGCTGCATCCATACCAGCCATCGCCAATCTAGAGCATGATCTAGCCTCCGGACAGGTTCAGGTAAAGTAGGGGATAAGTCTATAAGAAGATGCACTCTCCATTAGCCAAGCAGCACTCTAACGTATCAAAACCGATCCGAAAGGTGCCCAGATCGCGGCGATTGGAGCGGTCTACTAGGCGCTGTCTCCTGCTCTTGATGATCTGAGAACCGAAGGCAACCAGCCAGATGTGATGTAGAGAAGGGCTACCTCCCTGCAGTCCCCCTTCCCCTATCAGGGGCTGGGGGATGAGGGCCATCCGCGGCCAAAGTACTTGGGTCCAGGTGCCTGTATTGAGTGTGCCTTCACCCACATCGCTCACCGGATGCCGATAAGATCTAGTGGGGAACGGCGAACAGTTACAGCGTTTGAGCGTTGAAAAGCTCTGTTGGTAATGTGCATTCTCTGGTTCTTCAAAAGGTAAGCGATGACTAGACTGATGTTGGAAGGTGTGCAGGTGCATATCCAGAGCCTCCCCATCCTGCGCGGGGTGGATTTGACCGTGCCGGAGGGCGGCATCGCGGGGCTGGTGGGCCACAACGGCGCCGGGAAGACGACGACGTTGCGGGGCATCATGGGGCTGGTGCCGGTGCATGCGGGCATCATCCGGCTCGATGGCCGTGGTCTGACCCGAGTGCCCGCACACGAACGGGCCCGGCTGGGCATCGGCTACATGCCGGAGGATCGCCGGCTGATCGGCGCGCTGACGGTGGAGGAGAACATCCTGCTGCCCGCATGGGCAACGGCCTCCCCGGCCTGTGCTGGGCAGCTGGAGATGGTTTACGAGCTGATGCCGGAGGTGCGGGAGCTGGCCGGGCGGCGGGCAGCCCAGTTGAGCGGCGGCCAGCAGAAGATGGTCGCCCTGGCGCGGGCCTTGGTCTGTGGCACGGAGTTGCTGCTCCTGGACGAGCCGTTCGAGGGGCTCGCACCCGCGCTGGCACAGCGGCTGGCCGAGGTGATTCACGACCTGCCCGGGCGGGGCGCGGCCGTGTTGGTGACCGACTCGGACCCGCGGCGAGTCGCCAACCTCACCGACGTCGTCTACACCATCGAGCGCGGGACAATCACAGCTTGAGCCGAGCGTACTTGAGGAGGATGCGTCATTGTCACGTGCTCCGTTATTCAGTGACGCCAGCACGTCCAATTGGGCTGGAGCGTCGAAGCCCGGATGTCTTGGAGGTAACACTTGGCGAGAGCGGCCTAAAACCACTCTCGCCAAGCCGCCTGCTACCAGGCGTTCGAGATCGTCACTTATCCGATGGCTAACTGCTCATTGCAGCCATGTGAGCGGCCAGGTCTTCGCCTTCTCCCAACACCGCGTGGACATGGACCATCCACTCACTGATCGGGATCGATTGAGGACATTTGACCTCGCAGTCCTGACATTGGATACACGCCGCGGCCTGTTCCTCTGGTGGAAGGCGCCGATATTGTCGACGAGCCATCTCCAAGCGATTGAACATCACTCCCCGATTCAGCATGTCGAACAAGCGTGGAATGTTTATCCCCACAGTGCACGGCAGGCAGTACTCGCACTTGGTACACGGGATCGGGCACAATGCCTGATATGTGGCTCTCACACGATCTATCAAAGCAAGCTCCTCCGCTGACAACTTGCCCACTCCTGACCATCCAGCTACTGCCACGTTCTCGATCACGTGGGCCATAGTGCTCATGCCACTCAGCACTACGGAGACCTCCGGCTGATTCCATAGCCAGAGTAAAGCCCATTCCTCCGGGGTTCGCACTACGGGAGCCTCGTCCCATACCGCCTGGACCTTAGCCGGCGGATCTACCAATCGGCCGCCAAGGAGAGGTTCCATGACCACCACAGCCAACCCCTTCGAAGCCGCGTATTTCAGTCCTCTTGTGCCTGCCTGATTCTCAATGTCCATGTAGTTATACTGGATTTGGCAGAAGGTCCAGCCATCGTAAGCGTCAATGATCTCCTTGAACACATCGAAAGTATCGTGGAATGAGAAACCCAGATAGCGGATTTTGCCCTGAGCCTGGACGCGCTCCGCCCAACTCAGCAAGTCCAGCCGTTGGATGAGCTCCCATCGTGCTTGACGTAGCCCGTGGAAGAGATAGAAGTCGATGTAGTCCGTCTGTAGCTTCTCTAACTGTTCGTT